>JADLBD010000026.1 GCA_020847975.1 Bryobacterales bacterium
CTGATGTGGGAAGGTTTTTCGCAACTTCTACTCATGTGTGAAGGATTCGCACTTCGGAATTCCGATGATGCCGATGATGCCGAATGACATTTGCCCCGAGGCTGTTACGGGTAAAGGGCAGGGCTAGGCAGCTTCGCGTTGGCGCCCCCGGACAGGGCTTATGAAACAGCCAAAGCGGCATCGTTGCGAGCCCTGGAATTGGACGGCCGGGTCGCTGAGGCCCATGTGACGTTCGGGTTCGTGACTGCCACTAGTGACTATGATTGGTTGAAGGGGGAGGAGGAATTCAGGCGAGCGATTGAACTACAGCCCTCCAACGTCGACGCCCACAATCTCTACTCCGCAATCCTGCTGTGCCAAGGACGGTTTGACGAAGGGGAACTGGAACTGGCTGTTGCTCGCCGTTCAGACCCACTTGGCGGTCTCCAGCCCGGCGCCGGGTTCTTCTATATTTGCCGCCGCCAGTATGACCGGGCGATTGAAACGTTGTCCCGTGCCCGCGAAGTCGATCCGGCCTCTCCTTACGTGAATTACTGGCTCGGGGAGGCTCTCATTCTCGAAGGACGGTTTGAGGAGGCAATTGCCGCCTTCGAGCGACTGGAAGCACGAGCCTTCGGAGCCGGCCTGAAGGGATACTGCTACGGAAGAATGGGCCGGGTCCTGGAGGCTCGGCAACTTGTGGATGGGCTCGAGAGCGCCGATCCGTGTCCGGCGCTGCAACTCGCTCTGCTCTTTCTTGGGCTCCAGGAGATGGAGAACGTATTCTTCTGGCTGGAACGCTCGGTCGAACTGCGCAGCCTTGGGATTCATTGGATCAAGGTCGATCCAATCTGGGATCCAATCCGCCCCGACGCGCGGTTTTTCCACTTGTTGCAGAGGATGAACCTGGCGGATTGAGCCGAGATCACGAGTGCCGTTCCGCTCATGCCAAGTTCGAGTCTCCACTGGGGTACTGTGGCTGCGGTCCGCATCTCGCCGGAACCATGGGTCCGACGACATGAAGACAGTGGCTCCCTGTCATGCTTGAGGCAACTCTCCGGGCTGTCCGGCGAATGGCGGGAGCCTTGGGCCGCGGGCATCGGCTAACAGTTCTCGATGAGTACGGTCCCGGCGTGAACCGCAGTTGGCGCCTGGTCCATGGTTGCCAGCGGCCCGGCGTGTCTGCGATTCCCCTCATCCGTCCCGGTTCTATCCATTGACCGGCTGCCGCCGGATCTGCGGCCTTCAGCCCGGCCGCAGCAACGCACGGAGATATGGACAAATCCCGGTCTCCGCGTCCTGAGACGACTCACTTCTGGCCAAAGCGCTCCAGCGTTGCCTTCAGCAATGCCGGTGAGTAACGGAAGTTCGTTCCGCGCAGCCGATCAATGGCGTAAGGCAGATCGACCAGTCCGCGGGTGGCAGCTTCGCCCACCACGCCAAGCGTGCCCGTCACGCGGAGCCCGCGATCCGTAGCGACCCGGCGTGCAGCCCTCTCGTCGATCAGCACGATTTCCGCCCCGAGCGTCTCCGCCAGCAGGATTGCGGCTTGCTCACCAGCCTGGAGTTTAGCGGAGGGTGCCGGCATGCCGTGAGGATGTTCGTAGACAGTGACCCAGAGTGGCAGATCCGCGGCCCACACGCGAACTGCTTCCGGCGCATCTTCGTGGAGCAACTCGTGCTGGACCACTTGGGGAAGACAAATGCGGCCGAAGAGCTTCGGAAGAACCTCCGCCTCACCAATCAGCATGAGGTAGCAAAGGGGTGAGGTATCACTGACGGCGATCATTGCCGGGCGGCGTCGCGAATGGCGGCGATGTCCCGTTCCAGGTCATCCATGGTGTAGTCGTGATAGGCTTCGGCGCGCCGGAGAAACGCTTCTGTCTCCCAGCGGGAACGGAGGCTGAGCATCTCCTGGACTTGCGCGGGAGTGATCGCACCAGTGCGGTAGGCTTCGATGGCCACTGCCTCGAGAACCGCGCGCGTGACATCGGCGGACCGGGCGGCTAGTGCTCGACCGACTTCGTCAGGGATCCGAATCGAGACGTCCATTTTGTTCGCTCCTACGCATGCGCGCAGCCACATCGGCCTGCACTCTTTCCACTTCCCAGTATGGCAGCAAACCCCGCTGCCTTCCAGACTCTGACGTCTTTCCATCTGGCTACGCACGGGGCGTTAGTCCGCCGTCCCTGCCAGGTTCGTGCCCGAAACGGAAGCGACAGTCGAGTCTCGGCGCCAAGGGGTCGAGATCAGTCGCCTTCTCGCCCATCTGTCTGTCAACAGGCTTTGGCGCGTAAACCGGCCTTGGTTAGCACGCCCGGACGTGCGCAAACCTCGAGACCGCGAACGCACAGCGAATAGCGCCTACCTCGGCCCAACTTCCAGTACTGCGAGGCTGGCGAATGTCGTCCTCTGGTACAGTGGGAGGCGGGTATGTCGGCAGAAGTCGTCGAGGCGATTCCATTGTCGAAGGATACGAACGGCGTGTACCGCGTCGGTGGCACCCGAGTTTCGCTCGACCTCGTCGTCCGCGCCTTCCACCGCGGCTCGACCCCGGAGGAGATCGCCCAGGCCTACCCGAGCCTCCAACTTGCCGATATCTATCAGGTTATCGGCTACTACCTCAAGCACGGTTCCGAACTCGCCGATTACCTCGAGCACCGCGCTCGTGAAGAAAAAGAGCTATAGGAGGCGCACGGAGAAAGCTGGTCGCCTCGTGGCCTTCGCGAGCGTTTATTGGCCCGGCTTGGGAATCGGTGAAGTGGCTCGCCGGTAGCGCCATCAGTTCTTCGCGGCGGAGGTATTCCGGCCCTTTGTCTTTGAGCCGCTGTTCGCCGGCAGACGGGAAGAAGTCCTGCGTGATCGGAATGCGCCTGGTGAACTGGACGTATTCGCTCACTTGCTTGCGAAGCGCCCGCTTGCACAGCGGCTTCAACCGTTCCCGAAGCGACATGTTGCGCTGGGCTTCATTGTTCGCTTGGACCTATCACCGTGATTTTGCCGCTTCGTCGTCAACCCCGCGGCGGCGCCGTTGAACCAGTCCTGCTGGCCAGGCACATGCCGGCGTCGCCCCGCCTCCGCGACAGCGCGCGCCTGAAACCGCCGCATGCTTCCCACAGGCTCAGTCCACATCCTTCTAAATAGAAACTGGCGCCTCGCGCTGGTGCATTCCGAGCTAGTCGTCGACTCATGGGATAGACTATATCGAGAGGCAGGGCCATGGCGAAGGACTACATCGAACGCCGCCACGGAAGTTTCTATCTGATCGGGAGCCGCGTGCCCCTGGCACGCATCGTATACGAGTTCCAAAATGGAGCCGCGCCTGAAACGATCCGGTTGGACTACCCGGCACTAACCCTGGAACAGGTCTATGGCGCAATCACCTTCTACTTGAGCAAAAAGGAGGAGGTTGAAAAAGATATGGCAGAGCGCCGCCGCGAGGAGGAAGAGTTCATTAGGACACACCCGATTCCTCCGGGACTCAAACAAAAGCTGCTCGATAGGCGCGAACAAATGCTACAGCGTCGGGACTGACCGGCGATGCGCTTCCTGGCGGACGCCGACTTCAACAATGCGATCGTGCGGGGATGTCGGCCTCGGGAACCGGCGATCGATTTTCTTTCCGCAAACGATGCCAACCTGGCCGGAGTCCCCGATCCCGGCGTGCTGGCGATAGCCGCCGGGCAGGAACGGATCCTTATCTCACACGACTTCCGGACTATGCCCCACCATTTTGCCGGCTTCCTCCAGGCTCATGGTTCCAGCCCCGGTCTGATCCTGGTACCCCAACACTTATCCATCGGTGAAGCCGTCGAGGACCTGCTTCTGATCTGGGGCGCTTCTGAAGCCGGCGAGTGGAAGAATCAGTTTGAAATACTTCCCCTCTGATAATCCTCGTCGATAATCTTCATCCGGTCAGGCCCAACCGGGCGCCCCGGTACGGCTAATGAATGAAGCGGCTGGAAACAAAGGATAGTTGCGCGAGGCCAAGTAGAGTTCAGAACGCCGCTAAAATACCCGCCTCGGCGCACAGGAACCCGCAGAGTGTTAGCGATCACTTGAAAACGTAGCTTCTTGAACATTCAGATGGAAGAGTTGGTCACGCGCCCGGAGCGGGTCGTTATTACCGAGGGAGTAACTGACTGCATTTCGCTCATGGAGAAGGGTTCCCCGGCGGTATCGCCCGTCACCGCGCTTCGAATTTGTGCAGTTTGTATCCAAACGCCCGGCGAAGTGCCAGGTATCCACCCGCCCCTATTGGCTTCCCTGCTTTGCGAGAAAAGACTTGGCCTCCCGTGAACGGCCCTCTGCTCATTGACATGATCGCCCCAACGGAATGCCCGGATGGATCTCATCCCAAGCCCTCAGGACGTAAACATGTGGTGTAAGCTCTGCGAGCCTCATTCCCCTAACCCCAGGAGATTGCACCCGTCCACAACCCCCAGTCACCACCAATCGAAATTTTCCTAACTTCCCCGCCCACAACCACTTCAAACCTATTCAACTCTCCCTTCCCCCTGCCCTTCCCGCCTCCGCCCGCTACACTCGAACCGGAGGTTACGCAACATGTCCACCATCAGCACCGCACACAGCGACGCCGCTCGCACCAACGGAGCCAAGTCCCACGGCCCCATCACCCCTGAAGGCAAAGCCCGCTCCTCCCAAAACGGCCGCATCCACGGCTTCGCCTCCTCCCGCATTGTTTTCCAAACCCCCGAAGAGCAGGAAGACTACAATACTCTCCTCGCTGAATACACCACCAATCTCAAACCCAAAGGCCCCATCGAACTCGACACCTTCCACCAACTCATCCACGCCGCCTGGCGCCTACGCAATCTCGCCATTGCCGACGCCCAACTCTACGAAAAAGCCGGCGGCGACCCACTCCTCTCCGACAACCCCGGCATCGAGAAAAAAGCCGCCCTCCTCCACCGCTACCGCACCGCCGCCGAACGTGCCTACACCCGCGCCCTCAACCAACTCAAGGCCTCCCAGAACAACCGTCTTTACCAGGAGCAGTTCTCCCACCTCCTCCCCCCCGACACCCCTCCCCTGGCCAACGCGGAACGCTTTTCCGCCCGAACCCAAGCCAACCTCCGCAATGAACTCACCACCGCCATCAAGCAGGCCAAAGAAGAGGCGAAAGGCTTCTCCGCCACCA
>JADLBD010000027.1 GCA_020847975.1 Bryobacterales bacterium
CCGGATTCGGAAAGATCCCTGGCGGGAATGGTGAACCGGGGGAGGCGCGGCGAGGCTTCCATGGTCTCAAAACCGCCACCAGCGGAGATCATACGGTAGCGCAGACGGATGGCGGTGACATTTTGAACGGGCCAGACGGTGAGAGGGATGGGGAGCGGCTTTGCGAGGGCCGCGGTTTTCAGCGGTTTGTGGACAATGGCGGGAGGGGTGAGAGGCTTGGGCCAAGGGAGCGCGGTGATCTTTGCGGGGGGCGCCGCGTTGGCCTGCTTGAGCAGTTCGCCGAGTTCGGAGGCGCGCTGCTGCAATTTTTCGGACGGAAGGTTCATGGCCTGGGCGAGGCGGAACGCCGCGGCGTATTGCCCGGCGGCCACGCGGAGGGCGCTGTCGTGGCGCGTCTGTTGATAGACGTTGTCCATCACTTCGGCCCACAGGAGCCGTGCGCGATAGCGGGTTAGCTGGAGCAACTCGCCGTATTCACGCTGGCCGGATCGCTCCATGGAAAGGATACCGGCATAGAGCCTCTGCACGATGTCGAGGTCCGGTGGCTGGCCTTGCGCGATGGCCCAATCGGCGATGGCGCGCGCGGCGGCGGACGAAGCCGGTGAGAGGCCGGAGGGATCGGGATGAGAGGGTTGAAAACCGAGCCTGCCCCAACATTCGTAATAGGCATCCGCTCCGGGGGCATCGGGCGGCAGTCCTTCGACTTCAAATCCCTGAGCATTGCCCAGGAGTGCGCCGTTCGCTACGCGGCGAACGAAACCGGGATCGGCCCAGCGGGAAGTGGATACGGCACGGAGGGTCGGGACGGGATACGGGCGGAGGGTGTCGAGGTGGGGAATGGCAACACCATCGGGCAACTGCTCGAGGGCTCGCAGCGCGACGCCCTTTTGCCTGGCTGCCTCGAGGACCCGCGGCGTGGCAGCGCGTGAGGGGAGTTCGAGGGTGACCAGGCGGCCGACTTCCTCGAGGGCGGGAATGCCGGCCTCCTCCACCAGTCTTTCGCCCTCAGGGTTCGCCTCGACGTGGAAATAGACGGAGCGGATGGCGGGGCACTCGGCGAGCAGGTGGAGCAAGGCCGATCGCAGGTAGGGAATCAGCAGGTCAGGGGCGAGCCCTTTCACTTGCGGGGATGGGGTCTGGGTCCACAAGCCGACGGTGAAGTCGACGGAGTGCTCGAGCGCGGCTTGGGTGATCATACGGAGCGTGTCCAGGTTGCGCCCGCGGTCCAGCGCCGTGACGCCTTCCACTTCCACGCGTTCGAAATGATCGAGGGAAAACAGGTACGGATAGGGCGGCGCCCAGTTGGAATCCGGACCAAAGGCGAGTTGGAACCGGTTGAAGCGGTCGCGCGCGAGAGTTTCAAAGAAACGGGTCCAGAAGGCGCGGTCGTGGAAGGACTTTTGTTCCCACTCCTGGTTGCGAAGATGAAGGCGGACGCCGCGGATAGGGACGGCGGGCGTGACATGGCTGGAGGCGAGGCGGCCGGTTTTGCGGATTTGTTCGGCGGCATCGAGGAGGCCGTACATGAGCCCGCGGAGATCGCCGCCGCTGATGCGCCAGGGGGCGATGGTATAGGCCTCGGGCTGCTCGGTCATGGAGATTTCCGCGGCAAGTTGCCTGGAAACACCCGGGGGAAGATGGCGTTCGGCAATTGCCTTCTGCAATTCGTTCCAGCCAAAATCGACAGCGCCCGCTTGCGCGCGCGGCGCCAGCAGGCAGAAAACAAGCGAATGCCTAATCCACCACGACACTCCAGCCTCTTCGTGAAAGATCCCAGTATATTACGGCTCCGGCGAGGAGGCCGATAGCGATCATCAAAGCGCCCAGGGCGTAATCTTTCAACAACAGTTTGCCTGCGCCGAAGAGCATGCCGTAAATCATGATGCAGCCGCATACCCAGTCGACGAGGTTGGCGAATCCGCCGGCGGTTGGTTTGACTTCGGGGGCGAGTTTGGCCACGGGTCCCCAACCGGCTTGCGCGGGGCGCGTGCGTTTGTAGAAGCTCACCAGCACCTCGGTCGATTCGGGAGCGGTGAGGAGAGTGACGGCGAGCCAGGCAGCAGTGGTGACGCCGACGGTGATGATCATGATCCAGGCGAAATCGACCGGTTTGTCGCTATCGAGCCCGGCGGCTGTTTGAAGATACACCGAGACGATGAAGGCGGAGATCATTGCGGAGATTTCGCTCCACGCATTGATGCGCCACCAATACCAGCGCAGAAGAAGGACGCCGCCCGTGCCCGCTCCGGTGACAATGAGGAGTTTCCAGGCTCCGGCGACGGAATCCATGTAGAAGGTGGCGACGGCGGAGATGATGCTGAGGGCGACGGTGGCGATCTGGGAGACGCGCACGAGCGCGGTCTGGCCGGCATCCTTGTCGATGAAGCGGCAATAGACATCGTTGACGAGGTAGCTGGCGCCCCAGTTCAATTGGGTGGCGATGGTGGACATGTAAGCGGCGGCGAAGGCCGCCACCATCAGGCCGCGCAGGGAGGGCGGGAGGTAGTCGATCATGACCTTGACGTAGCCGGTCTCGGGGTCGGCGAGGTCCGGGTAGAGGACCATGGAGGCGAGCGCGGTGAGGATCCACGGCCAGGGACGGATTCCATAGTGGGCGATATTGAACCAGAGGGTGGCGAGCAGGGAATGCTTTTCGTCCTTGGCGCAGAACATCCGCTGGGCGACGAAGCCGCCGCCGCCGGGTTCGGCGCCGGGATACCAGGTAGCCCACCAGTTGAGCGAGATGTAGACGAGGAAGGTGATCATGGGCATCCAGGCGGAATTGAGGTCGGGGACGAAACTGAGGGCGGAGCCGTGACTGCCGGTGGCGACGCCGCGAGCCTGGTCGATCGCCATCAGCTTGGTCTTCAAGACGTCGATACCGCCGACGGCGTGCACGGCGGCGAAGGCCAGGACGATCACCATCCCCATCTTGATGATGAACTGGAACACATCGGTGACCAGGACGCCCCACAGTCCGGAAAGGGTGGAGATGTAGGAGGTGATGGCGATGAGGCACATGACCAACAGAAGCGCCTGGCCCTTGCCGACGCCGAGGATCAGCATGAGGATCTTCACCATGGCGAGGTTCACCCAGCCGAGCACGATGCAGTTGATGGGGATGCCGAGATAGACGGCGCGGAATCCGCGGAGGAACGCGGCCGCTTTGCCGGAATAGCGGATTTCCGCGAATTCGATGTCGGTCATGACGCCGGAGCGGCGCCAGAGGCGCGCGTAGAGGAAGACGGTCATCATGCCGCTGGCGACGAAGTTCCACCAGAGCCAGTTGCCGGCGATTCCGTACTTGGCCACCATTCCGGTGACGGCGAGGGGCGTATCGGCGGCGAAGGTGGTGGCCACCATGGAGGTGCCTGCGAGCCACCATGGGACATTGCGGCCGGAGAGGAAAAACTCGCCGATGTTTTTGCCGGCGCGGGCCTTGTAATACCAGCCAATAGCCAGGTTGAAGAGGAAGTAAAGGGCGACCACGGCCCAATCAAGCGCAGTCAGTTGCACGGAGGGTAATTATACCGCCCGGGCGCATGGCTACGACTTCACGGCGGCTTTTTCGAACTGCTCGAGCGTTTTTTGGGCTTGTTCGAGGCGCATGCGCTGGTAGGGGCCAGGGCCGACTTTGGCAGGCCACTCGAGCCAGTTCTGGACGCTCTTCTTTTGGAGATCGAGCGCCTGGCGCCAGTTGATCCTGGCCGTGGGTCCGCCCTTGCGGGCCTGGAGCGCATAGAAGTTGGCGATGCTTTCCTGGCAATCGGAAAGATCACGCAAGAGGTAGGCATCGGTGGGCCGCTCCCAGAGCAGGCCGACGATGATTTCCATGCCTCTTTCGAGGCTCTCGAGAGCGTCCTTTTCCTTGCCGAGCCTCAAGTAAACCTCGCCCATGGCCTCATAGGTTTCCTGAAACTCGCGCTGGGAACGGCGCCAGTCGGGGCTGACGCGCTTCAGTTCGGTTTGCCGGTCGAGAACGCGCTGATAGGATTGCAGGGCTTCGTGGAGCTGGTTGAGATTCTGGAGCGCGTAACCGGCCCCGAGCAGGCCGTCGGCGTGGTCGCGGATGAAGTCGGGGTTGCCGGACGAAATACGGAGATTGATCTCTGAAAGTCCGAGAGCGCGGCGGTACAGGAGTAGCGCTTCCGCCGGATGAATGTCCACCATCATCAGCCCTACCTTGCGGAGTATGCGGTCGAGGTCGCGGCGGGAGCGCGCGTCCGTGGTATCGCGGGCGTATTGGCCTTCGGCGATCGCCAGCGCAGCCCGGTAACTCGATACGGCCTGCTCGGGCCGGCAGAGATGAATATCCCGGGGATTGCCGGCGATGTCTCCCATCATCTCGAGGAGGCGGAGCCGGAATCGGGAATCTTCCCATTCGGCTCCGAGAGTGGACTTGCCCAATTGCTCGGATTCCTTCACTTGCGCCAGGGCCTTTTCTGTTTGGCCGGTCTCGAGTTGGGCTTGCGCGAGGTTCAGTTGGACAGACAGCAACTGTTCCTGGGCCGAGAGATCATTGCGCACGGCGGCCAGTTTCCGCGCATGCTCGAGCTGGGGTGTCAGATAGGGGATGGCGCCACGCGGATTGGCGGAACGCATCTCCAGGTTCACGATTCCGCCGTAAACCCCGGCCAGGCATTCGTTGCCGCTATCCTGCGACAAGCCGGCCAATGTCTGCCCGTAGCGGAGCGCATCCTGAAATGTATGCCGGGCCTGCGTGAAGTTTCCGTCGAGGGTTTCCAATTGCCCCTGGACGCGCAAAGCCGAACAGAGATTTGGCAGGACCTCGACGGGATGGAACTTTTCCGCCGCGAGCCGCTCCATGATGCCGCTCGCCTTGCGGTAGTGCTCGAGGGACGCCTTCGTTTGCCCGAGGTTCGATGAACCAGGGGCGCCCAGCAACTGCCCAATCTTGTAGTAGCCCTGCGCCAGTTCCAACTGAAGCTGATCGTCGTTGCCTGCTTCCTTGGCAAGATTGTCGAGGTAGCGGACGACAGTGGAAGCCATCCATTCGCGCAATTCGGTGGACTGCGGCATGGCGGCGATGCGTTTATCGAGGTCGGTGAGCAGCGTGTTGGCGAGTTGCCTCACCTGCTGAAACCGCCGTTCGGCCCTGCGCGCCTGGTAGGCGGTGGCGGTGATGCCTCCCACCAGAGTAAGCAGCACCATCGCCGCCGCGACGATAGGCAGTTTGTGGCGGCGGACGAACTTCGCGGCATGATAGCGGATGGTTCCGCGGTGGGCGAGCACGACCTGGCCGTTCAGGTAGCGTTCGATGTCGTCCATGAGCCGGCCGACGGAGGGATACCGGCGCTCGGGCTCCTTGCGCATCGCCATGGCGGTGATGCTGTCGAGGTCTCCGGCCAGATCCCGGCTGAGTCGTTCGTGTTCAGGGGTCTTTTGTTCCCGTATGACCGCCACGCTCGGCAGCGGCGGATCTTCGTGGCAGATGATTCGCTCGATTTCGGCGGTGGAGTAACTCTTGAAGCGGTGGGCCGGGAGATCGGTGAGCAACTCGTAGAGGATGGCGCCGAGGGAGTAGACGTCGGTGGCGATGGTGATGGGGTGCCCGAGGACCTGTTCGGGGCTGCCGTAGTCCGGCGTCATCATGCGCACGACGGTTTGCGTCACATGGCCGCTGCCCGGCTCCTGGTCGAGAACCTTGGCGATGCCGAAATCGAGGAGTTTGACCGTCCCGTCTTTGTCAACGAGGATGTTGCTGGGCTTCAAATCGCGGTGGACGACGAGGTTGCGGTGGGCATAGTAGACGGCGTTGGCCGCCTGGAGAAAGAGCCTCAGGCGTTCGCGCACGGGGAGGTTGCGCCGCTGGCAATACTGCACCAGGGTATCGCCTTCCTCGACGAACTCCATGACGTAGTAGGGAATGCCCTCCTTCGTGATGCCGCCGTCGATGAACCTGGCGATATTGGGGTGTTCCAACTGGGCCAGAATCTGGCGTTCCTGGCGGAAGCGATCGAGCACGAACTTCGTGTCGTGGCCCTGCTGGACGAGTTTGAGGGCGACCTTTTTGTGATACTGCTCGTCATCCCGCTCGGCGAGGTAGACGACGCCCATTCCGCCGCGGCCGATGACCTGCGAAAGCCGGTACTGGCCGATGCGCATCCCCAGGCGCTGCTCGGAATGATCGGCCACAAGCTGCTTTCCGGATGTGGTGAGGAGTTCGGCAGCCTGCTCCACCATGCCCTTCAACATGGCGTCGCTCTTGGGCTCGTGGAGAAGGAGGGCTTCCACTTCACGGCGGAGATCGTGATCGGCGCCGCATGCGCGGTCGAGGAAGACCTCGACTTCTTCCCGGGACAGCCCCTCGGTACGCGCGAAGATATCCTCGATTTGCCGCCAGCGTTCCGAACTCATGAAGCGCTGAATTTATCGTATCAGGGGATGGGGTTTGGGAAAGGGCGGTCCAAGGGAGTGCTATACTTTAATCAACGTTAATCAACCAAACGAAGGAGCCACCCCTTGAGAAAACCTCCTCTACCCATGGTCAACCGTCTGCCCATCACCAAAGCCCGCATTAACCTCGGCCAACTCGCCAAGCGCGCCCATGTAAAGGGCGAGTACTTCATCCTGGAAAAAGACGGCATCCCTGTGATCGGCATCATGGACGCTGATGAGTTTGAGGACTACCTCGAGTTGAAGGACCCGAGAGTAAAGCGACAGATGGAGAAGAGCAACCAAGACATCCGCGCCGGCCGTACCCGGCCTGCCCAGGAGTTGCTGGCTGAGTTACGCCAGCAAAAACAAAGGTCGCCAATCAAGCCCTCCAAAAAGGCATGACAGCCAGGTTTGCAGTTGTTACCACCCGCCAGTTTGACCGCGAGAGCCGAAAATATTTGCGCAGTCACTCCGATTTCGATGAGCACTTGGCCTACGCGATCGAGGCCCTCTCAGGCGATCCGTACAACATCAGCCGGGCTCACCCGATCAAAAAGCTGACTGCCGCGCCGGCCGGCGAAGGTCAGTACCGTTGGCGCTCGGGCCGTTTTCGGTTTCGGTATGATGTGGACGCAAAACTAGAGACTGTGTACCTCAAGACGTGCAGCCTGCGCCGCGAAAACACCTACTGATCCGGCTCCGGCTATTGTCTCGGGCGGTATGTGGAACGATGGGGCACAACGGCGCAGGCGCCTGCCGGAGTTAGTATTGCGTTCGGCGCGAGCACGCGGTGGCCAGCTACGATGTTCCACACCGGTTCACCTTGAGCGGCGTGGCGGAACTTCCGTTCGGAGGGGTAAGCGGATCGGCTCAGGATGGAATCCTGTGTTGAATTCCATCCTGGACGGGTGGCAATCGAACTTTAGACGCTGACCGCGATTGTGCGCCTCGATCCGCCGGTTGTCTTTGTGGCTGCGGTGCGGCGGTCACTGGGTAATTCGGCGAAGTCCCGGACAAGGCCGCAGTGTAGCGCGCCGTGTCCGCGGCAGTTTGCTGCGTTAGACTGAATGATCGGCTGGGTAGAAACCTCATCAGGAGACGCCACCATGTTGCTTCCCTTCACGCGAGCCGTTCTGTTGCTCGAGTTCGGCTTGGTCCCGCTTCGCGCGGCCACCTGCGAGAGCCTGATGTCCCTGAAGTTTCCCGACGCCACCATCGCTTTGGCGCAAACCGTGGAAGCGGGAACGTTCGCTCAGCCCGGCGCAACGAATCCTCTGAAGAATGTTCCGGCTTTCTGCCGCGTCACGGGTGTGATGCGTCCTTCACCGGACTCGGATATCCGATTTGAAGTGTGGATGCCGGCTTCGGATGGAATGGGAAATTTCAAGGCGTGGGAAACGGCGGGTTCGCGGGGAGCATTTCGTATGGCGGAATGGCGGCTCCGCTGGCGCGGGGCTACGCCGCGGCTTCGACGGACACGGGGCATAGCGGAGGCGACGCGAGTTGGGCGCTGGGCCACCACGAGAAGCTGATCGACTACGCGTATCGCGGCATTCATGAGATGACGGTGAAGGCGAAGGCGATCGTCGAAGCTTACTATGGGAAGGCTCCATCGAAATCCTACTTCGCGAGCTGTTCGAACGGAGGGAGGCAGGCTCTGATGGAGGCACAGCGCTATCCGGGCGACTATGACGGCATCATCTCCGGCGCTCCGGCCAACGCGTTTACGCGCATCGGGATCGGGTTCGTCTGGAACGAGCAGGCGCTGCTGAAGGATCCGGCGAGCTATATACCGCCCGCCAAGCTGAAGACCATCGAATCGGCGGTGCTGGCGGAGTGCGATGCGCGGGATGGCGCCGCGGACGGATTGCTGGAAGATCCGAGGCAGTGTCACTTCGACCCCGGGAGTTTGCTGTGCAAGGGGACGGACTCGGGCGATTGCCTGACCACCCCGCAGGTGGAGGCGCTGCGGAAGATTTATGAAGGCCCGAAAGACCCGAAGGGCAAATCCATCTTTCCGGGGTTTGTTCCCGGAGGCGAGACCGGGCGCGGCGGTTGGGGCGCGTGGATCAACAGCGCGGAACCGGAAAAGAGCCTTCAGTACTTCTTCGGCACGCAGATGTTCAGGAACATGGTATTCGAAAATCCTTCGTGGGATTTCAAGACTATGAATTACGACAAGGATGTGGCTCTTATCCAGAAGAAGCTGGCCCCGATTCTGAATTCGACCGATCCGAATCTGAAGCCTTTCGAGGCGCGGGGAGGCAAGTTGATTCTTTATCACGGGTGGTGTGATGCCGCGCTGACGCCGCTGAACACGATCCACTATTACAAAGAGGTGGTAGCCAAGGTGGGAGCGAAGAAAGCGGCGCAGTTCGTGCGTCTCTACATGGTGCCCGGCATGCAGCACTGTGGCGGGGGGCCGGGGCCCGACCAGTTCTGGGGGAGGGGTCCAGGGAAGGCGGATGCGCGGAATGATCTCACTCTGGCTCTGGAACGGTGGGTAGAGGATGGTGTCGCGCCCACGACCATCACCGCTTCGAAACTGGAGGACGGCAAGACGGTGCGCACACGTCCGCTGTGCCCGTTTCCGCAGGTGGCGCGTTACAAAGGCACGGGCAGCCTCGATGAGGCGGAGAGCTTTGCGTGCGTCGCCTCAGGCGCGCCACGCGCCAAGTAGTTGGCGCACGAGCACGATCTGGCCGAGGTGATAGGAGTTGTGGTCGGCCAGGACGAGAGCCTCGCGCAGCAGGTTCTGCCCCTCACCCCAGGGGAAGACGTGGTACAGATCCTGTTCCGGATCGAGCACCATGGCGACGAACTCGGCGAGGTCATCTTCGAAGCGGCGGATGGCATGTTTCCAGTCCCTGGCGCTGGAGGGCGCGGTGGACGGCGGCCAGTAGCCATCGGGCCACTTTGGCGACACGTACTCGGCAGACTGGCTGAAGCGCAGGATATCTTCCTGGGCGATGCGCATGTGTTCCAGGAGTTCCCAGACGGAATGGGGAGCGCCTGGCGGGCGGAGACCGGCCTTTTCCAGGGGGAGATGGCTCAATACGCCGGAGAAGCTGAGGTGTGCGTTGCCGCCTTGGAGCAGATAGGCAAGCTGCTCGCGCAGGGCAGCCTGGGAATCAGGAGGGCTCTTCTTGGATGGCATGTTGGATGGCATGCTTTCAGACTAGCGCCGGGTGTGGATGGGGTTGTGTGTGTGCTGCCGAGGTCCGTATACTCATTGTAGATACGTATGCCAAACGAAATTCAGGTTGCCAAGTGGGGTAATAGCCTTGCCGTGCGTTTGCCTCGGATGATCGCCAAGGAAGCCGGTATCACTGAGGGCGACCGGATGACTCTGAGCCTGTCGAGCGATGGGAGCATCGTGATGCGGCCAGCGCGGCGCAAATACGACCTGGATGAACTGGTGTCGAGGATCACTCCCCGGAACCGTCATTCACAAGCCGATTGGGGAAATCCGGTGGGCCAAGAGGAGTGGTGAGCACAACTTATGTTCCAGAGGCCGGAGACCTGATCTGGCTGGGGTTTGATCCCCAGGCGGGGCACGAGCAGGCAGGCCGCCGGCCAGCCTTGGTCTTGAGCCCGCGAACGTACAACCAAAAATCCGGACTGGCATTGGTGTGTCCGGTGACGAATCAGGTGAAGGGATATCCGTTTGAGGTTTCGCTTCCGATTGGATTGGCGGTATCGGGTGTAATTCTGGCAGACCAAGTGAAAAGTGTTGACTGGAAAGCAAGGCGCGCGGCAAGAATCGGGAGCACGCCGGAGGTCATGGACGAGGTCATTGGAAGGATCGCGCCACTACTCGGTTTGTGATCACGGCCCCATAATAAAGAAAGACTCGGCGCATCCGTCTTTTTTCGAGCGGGCGGCGTCTTAACGACTGGAGCAGGCAAAGCTTTTTGATCTTCCGGGAAGTCGAGGATCGCGACCTGATACTGCGGGCGCGGCGCGGGAGCGTCGATGCCTA
>JADLBD010000028.1 GCA_020847975.1 Bryobacterales bacterium
GAGGAATGAGGATTGGTCATTTTGGAAAAACAACCATATTCAAAGTTTCTCAGGAGAGCCCGCCAGCCGTGGTCAGAGGCCGGCATTGAGGCAAGGGAAGAAAGGGGTTACAAGGGGAAAGAAACCGTGGGTTTCGGTCCCCTTGGCGCAGCACGGCAGCGGCGCCTGGAATGAGGCGGGCGCACGCGCGTCAGCCCGCTATCAGGCCGGGATGCGGTTCATCATCACTCCAGAGTTGTCAATCATGGCAGAAGAATTACCGTCTTACCGCGAAGCGGTTTAGTTCATAAACAAATTCTCGCAGAGGCGCGGAGGCCGCAGAGATTTCAGACCGAAAAGGCCTAATTCCTAATGGGTGCGACGAAATGCTCCGAAATCGAAGCACGTCATAGGCAGCGTGCGCGCAGTGGCGGTGCGCGGCATGGAATTGGACACGCCCCGCGGCGCCAGCATGTGGCTGTAGGCGGTCACGTTCCCATTGTTGGCTGAACTGCCGGCGTTCGTGTAGGACCAGCCGTGCTGGGCTGAAAGTCGCTGAAGGGGTCTGCGGCGCGGGCAAGATCTACTAATCTTTCCCGCGCCTTCCACGCTGTTACCGCACGCGTCTCCGGCTGTGCGCCCCCGCGCCCAATCGTTGCCGTAACCCTTCTCGGGCAGTGAATGGCAGAGGAGCCGCATTTGGGACACTCGTCACGGTAGCCGTTGAACCGCCTCGGATCGGGGTAGCGAGAAACGCGTGCAGATCTCCGGTCTTCGTATCGACTGCCTGCCCCACAACGTCACCAGCCTCGGTGATCCAGCTCGCGAAGATCAGGTGGAGGCCGGGACCCCCGGCGGCCAGTTCGTTCAAGTCGATCATCGTCGTGGTGGCCGGGTCCCAGACAAAGGCGCGGCAGTTCATGTCCGGATCGCAGGAGCCGCCGGTGATCTGGCCGCTGTTGTTGATCATAGTAGGGAAGCTGGAGGTGTCGTTCCCCACGGTGCCCAAGTCCAGCATGCCGAGTTCGCTCGTCCAGAGAAAGCCGTGGACCTCATGCTCCGAGACCGGTGATCCGCCGGTGACGTCGCCCCGGTTGTTGATGGAGGCGGCGACGCCGTGACCGAGCGTGGTGGCGGGGCCATTCTTGCGCCACAGCACCGCGCGCGGTCCGAACAAGAGGCCGACGGCGGACACGATGGTGTTGTCGCAGGTACCGGTGGTCCCCACAGCATCGCCCCGGTCATTAATGCCGATGGCAACGCCCACAGTGTCGCCGGCAGGGAGAGGCAACGCTCGTACCGTGGCGGCATGGGCATCCCAGAATGCCGGCAGGAAGCGGAACACCTGCGGCGACGGGCAGGCGCTATCGCGAGTAGTGGTCTCGGAAGCTCCCACCGTTTGGCCGCGCTCATTCATCACCACGCCCGCCGCGTTGTTGCCGCCCAGCGTGGGTAGAGCCGTGAGTTTGCCGTCGTTCCAAATGGCTGCCAGGCAGGTTTGGTGTGTGCCCCAGCCGCAAAAATCCTCGCGGTCCGGATCAGGCTTGGCGGTCTCGGCGATCACTGTAAGTTGGCCAGCTCCGTTGGGATTGGTAGTCGCCGAGTTCAAGCCACCCAGCGTGCCGAGGTCGGTCATCTTACCGTTGCTCCACAAGAAGCCGTGGGAGACCTGACTGGGCAAGTTGGCGGTGCCGGCGATTGCGCCGGAATTGTTCGCCCCATAAGCGATGCTCGCATTGCCGCCGAGCGTGCCGAGATCGGTCACTTTGTACTGCGGCCGCGAGTCGCGAAAGTAGACAAAGCCGTGATTGACGCTATCGCTCTTTTGATAGCGGCCCACGACGTCCCCATTCGACGAGATGGCGTGGCCGGCTGTCAGGGTGGCGCCGGGGAAGTCGAAACCGGTGTAATCACCATCGGTGAGCAGATAACCGTGAAACCTATTCGCGTTGTCCCGATAGCGGCCTACGATCTCACCCGCCGAGTTGATGCCGAACGCGGCGGTCGCGGTAGCCGCTGGAAACTCGATCGGTGAGAACTCGCCGCCGTGGCGCAGGTAGCCACGGGAGACGCCACTTTGATTGAAAATGCCGACGATATCGCCGCGGGCGTTGATGCCGTTGCCAGAACTGCCGGACGAGCCTGGATAGTCGAACACCTCGTACTGATCACCCTTCAGCACGAAGATACGGGTGAGCCCGCCCACGACGCAGAGGCCGGTGATTTCGCCGCTCGGGGTGATGGCGGACGGACCTGAGCTTGACGCGCCTGGGGGATCGATGGTAGAGAACCTGCCGCCCGTCAACAGAAAACCGTGAGTGGCGCCGGCCATGGCGTAAGTTCCAACGATGTCGCCCTGTGCATTGATGCCGTAAGCTTGTGTGTTGGTAGCCCCGGGGAAATCGATTGAGGAGAACTGCCCCCGCTTTAGACGGAAGCCATGAACCGTGGCGTCGGGATTGACGTAGGATCCCACGACCTCGCCATGGGAGTTGATGCCCCATGCCTGTGTGCTACCGGCGCCGGGGAAATCGATTGGTACGAACGACTGCGCCGCGGCTGCTGCGCAAGCGGTCAGGAAGACCAGAAGCTTGTGTGTCATTGAGAGATTGCCTCCTTGTACAGGAAGGTTCTAAGGATTCGCGGGCCCAAGGTTACACACTTTCGATTGGAATCCGCTAGACTGAAGCCTCAATGCAGTCCTGTTCACAATGTGGCGCTAACCTGTGCCGGGATGACCCGGAGGGGCTGTGCCCGGCTTGCCTTGCGCGGGGGCTTCTTACAACGGGCGCCGATGCAGGTGGGTTTGACACCGAGACAGAATTACAGGCTGGGGCGGACTCGGGGAACAGTTTCGGTCCCTATCGAATCGTCCGTCCGCTAGGCGAAGGGGGTATGGGAGCCGTTTACCTGGCGGCCCAGGAGAAGCCAATCCGTCGCAACGTTGCGCTAAAAGTCATTAAGGTGGGGATGGACTCAGCGGGCGTGCTGGCGAGATTCAACAGGGAACGGCAGGCGTTGGCGCTGATGAATCATTCCTCAATCGCGCGGATCCTCGACGCCGGCACGGCAGCGGACGGGCGCCCGTACTTCGTTATGGAGTATGTAGAAGGCGTCGCCATTACCCGCTATTGCGATCTTCAGCGTTATTCCGTATCGAAGAGACTCAATTTATTTCTCTCTGTGTGCCGGGCGCTCCATCACGCACACGAGAAAGGCGTGATCCATCGCGACATCAAGCCGTCGAATGTCCTCGTGGCGGAGCAGGACGGGCAGCCGGTTCCAAAAGTGATCGACTTCGGAATTGCGAAGGCTGCCGGCAGGCTCGAAGATACGCTGCTTACGCAGTTCGGGCAGATGATCGGCACTCCGCAATACGCCAGCCCGGAGCAGGCTGATCTCGCCGGCGGCGAGGTAGGCCCCGCCTCCGATGTGTACTCTTTGGGTGTGCTGCTGTATGAACTGCTTGTGGGTAGTGTGCCGTTCGACCAGGCACGACTCGGCCAAGCCGGGCTGTCGGACATGCTGCGGATTATTCGTGAAGAAGACCCACCCTCGTTGCGGAGCAGGCTAACGGAGCCTGACACGGATACGGGCGCCGTTGCAGCGTCTCGCGATACTGATCCGGCCGCGTTGCGTAAACTCGTGTCGGGGGATCTGGAGCGGGTGACGCGAAAGGCTCTTGAGAAGCCCCCTCTTCGGCGCTACTCTTCTGTAGCCGAATTCGCCACCGACGTCGAGCGATTCCTGGCGGGCCAGTCCGTGCTGGCGTCAGCGCCGGACATCCGTTACCGTACGGCCACATTCTTCCGGCGCCACCGGGTGGGCGCGGCAGTTTGTGCCGCCACTGTTCTGGCATTTACGGCAGGCTGGTTTGGCTTTCATAGGCGTGCGCCGAGCCTGACCGCGCGGGATACGATCGTGCTGGCGGACTTCGGAAACTCGACGGGCGACGCGGCGTTCGACGACACGCTTCGCCTCAGCCTGACGATGCAGCTCGCGCAATCGCCGTTTCTAAGCATCCAGCCCGATGGGCGCATTCGCCAAACGATGCGGCAGATGAAGCAGCCGCCAGACGCCCGGTTGAACCAGGATGTGGCGCGTGAAGTTTGTGAACGTCTCGGCAGCGCTGCCGTTGTCGAGGGGTCGATCGGCAGAATGGGCTCTCAGTATGCTCTGAACCTGTCGATGCGGGCCTGCCAAACGGGCGAACTGCTGGACTCGCGGCAAGGACTGGCAGCCAGAAAGGAGGACGTACTCGCGGTGCTGGCGGGGATGGCGAAAGACCTCCGATCGAAGGCGGGTGAATCGCTGGCGATGGTGGAGAAGCACTCCGCGCCGATTGCCGAGGCAACCACGGCCTCGCTCGATGCCCTCAAGGCCTTTAGCGCCGGCCGCAGGGTCTGGGCGCGGGAAGGTCCGCAGCAGGCCATCCCCCACTATCAGCGGGCCGTCCAAATCGACCCGGGGTTCGCCATGGCGTATGCCGATTTAGGCGTAATGTACGGTGAGTTGGACGAGTTCGAAGCCGCGGCGGCGAATGTTGCGAAGGCTTATGCGTTGCGGGAGCGCGTCACCGATAGCGAGCGGCTGCAACTGGCGCTCCAGTATGAGCGCTCTGTCACAGGCGATCTCGAAAAGGCGCGGCTTGCCGCGGAGCTATGGGCCGAGACCTATCCCCGCGCGCCGCAGCCGCGAGGCTATCTCTCGGGCACGATGACCGCGATCTTCGGCCGGTATGAGGACACGGCGAGCCACGCACGGAAAGCGATCCAGCTCGATCCTGATTTCGGTATCGCCTACTTCCACCTGTCGCGCAGCTACTTGAAGATGGGGAAGTATCGCGAGGCGGAGGAGGTGGTGACGCGGGCATTGCAGCGGGGAATCGACAACCAGGAGATCCTCCTCCAACAGTATGATCTGGCCTTTCTGCGGCGAGACGACGCGGCCATGCAGGCAGTGCTGGCGCGATCCCAGTTGAAACCTGACGCGCGGCAGTTGATCATGCTGCACCACGCGATGACACTCGCCTGCCAAGGGCGGCTTGCAAGCGCGCGGAACAATGTGGATCAGGTGATCTCCGCCGCTCAGCGGGGACGATACCGGCAGCGAGTGGCCGAGGCACGGTCCGTCGAGGCGGTGTGGGAATCGTTCGCCGGAAATGCGGCGGCAGCGCGACGGGCGGCCGCTGCTGCCCTATCACCGTTCTCCGGCCGCGAAGTCCGTTATGGGGCGGCACTAGCGCTCGCCATGGCGGGGGACTCGACCGCAGCCCGGACGCTCACGAATGAGTTGGCGAAAGGTTATCCCGAAGATACATACGTACAGCTCCAATATCTCCCTGTATTGCGCGCGCAATTGGCGCTGGACGCAGGACAGCCGGCCGAGGCGATCGAAGCGCTGGCGAAGGCTCGGCCAACCGAGATGGGAACGGTGCGCGCGGCGGTTGGCGAACTCTACCCAATCTACTTTCGCGGACTCGCCCACATGGCGGCCCACAGAGCCAGGGAAGCGGCACAGGATTTTCAAAGGATCCTCGATCATCCTGCTGCGTTCATCAACGATCCCGTCGGTCCGGCAACTCGGCTTCAGTTAGCCCGGGCCTTGAACGCGGCGGGAGACAAAGCGAGGGCGCGCGCCGCCTATCGGGAACTGATCGAGCTGTGGCGGGACGCCGACGCCGCGATGCCCGTTCTGGTCCAAGCCAAGGCTGAAGCTGGTCGGCTGTAACGTCACGGTCCGCATTCCTTATTGAGAACTGATGCCAATTCATTCGAAATCCGGAAGACGCAACTTTCCGACCACCCACTGGACGCTTGTTCTCACCGCTGCCTGTCCCGGCATGGCGGAAGGGCGAGCGGCGTTGGTCTCGCTGTGCGAGCGCTACTGGTATCCGTTGTACGCATTTGTTCGGCGGCGTGGCTACTCTCGGGAGGAGGCTCGCGATCTGACGCAGGATTTCTTCCTGCGCATTCTGGAAGGCCGTTACCTGGACCGGGCCGACCCAGCGAAGGGCCGATTTCGTTCGTTTCTGCTCACATCTTTCCACTTTTTCCTATCCGACGAGTTCGACCGGGCCCGAGCGCAGAAGCGCGGTGGCACGGCACTCCCCTTCGAGATCAATTCGGGCGAAGAACGGTTCGAACGCGAACCGCGTGATGAAGAGACTCCAGAGCGGATTTATGAGCGGCGGTGGGCTCTTTCGGTTCTTGAACGTGCGATGAACCAGTTACGCCGGGAGTTCGAGGAAGATGGCAGGGCGGAGCATTTCGAAAGACTCAAGGGCTTTCTGATGGGAGGCGCGGAGGGGGCATACGCGGCTTTAGCTCGCGAGCTGGGAACATCGGAGGGGGCGTTGAAGGTGTCCATTCACCGACTGAGAAAGCGTTACCGCGAACTGTTCAGGATGGAGATTGCGAGCACCGTTGCTGATCCGGCTGACGTTGAACCAGAAGTGCGCTTCCTCGTTGCCGCATTGAGCCGCTGATATTGATGTGGATTCCCAGTTCTTTGCTCGCACGGCCTAGACCTCCTGGATCGCGAGATACAGTCCCACAGGCGAATGCCGGGTCTGATCCTCACTGCATCGGCCCTCGCTGACGGCGTACTGTAGACTCGGGTTCGCGTTCCCTCTAACTCGTAACTGATCAGACTCTCCCTTGTGCCCTCTGAACGGCTTTCACATCTTCACATAGGTCAAGTTGTCCAGCGCGTCGTAGGCGTAGTAGGTTGTTCCCGCGCCGTCGGTTACCTGGACCAGCCGGTCCAGCGCATCGTAAACCAGGGTGCGAGTCTTCTGCCGCTGATCGGTCTGCACTTGAACCTCGGAATTGTAGTAGATCTTTGCCACGCCGCTCGATGCCGTATTCGACCCCCACGGACTGGGAGGAGTGCTTCCATCACAAGTCTCGGTCTCGACGACTCTTCCCAGCTTATCCCGTTTGAAGCGCGTCCAGCCGCAGCTGGCGGCTGGTGTGGTCGAGGCATAAGGATTGGATGTGGCCTCGTAGTTGAAGTAGTTGAAGCCGTCGAAGTACCGAGGCTAGCGAGGCTAGCGTGGCGGCTCAGCCTGTGATCACCCGGATGGCCTTCGCGCCCCGCTCCACCACTTGCCCCACTCTCACAGCGGAGGGAAAGCGCTTCTCGAACGCCCTTCCGTCTCCGGGAGGAAGGGCCACTAGCAATCCTCCGGATGTCTGGGGATCGTAGAGAAGCAATTCCAACTCCTCTTGAATCGGATTGCCGAGCGCCACGTCGCAGGAGGCGAACTCGCGGTTGTTCTTCAATCCTCCCGGTATGGCTCCCGCCCGGGCGTAGGATAGGGCTCCCGGCAGGAGCGGGACGCGGTGGGCGTCGATCTCGAGGGTTACGCCGCTCCCGAGGGCCATTTCCCGGGCATGGCCGAGGAAGCCAAAGCCGGTGATATCGGTGCAGGCGTGAACGGACAAACCTTCGAGCGCTTCGGCGGCCTGGCGGTTCAGGGTAAGCATGGAGTCCATGGAATCGGCGAGGTGGATCAGTTCGGCCATTCCGCGCTTCAAGGCTGTGCTGATGATCCCCGTGCCGATGCGTTTGGTGAACCAGAGGGCGTCTCCGGGCAGAGCTCCGGAATTTGTCCAGATGCGGCCGGGATGCGCCACGCCGGTGACGGCGTAGCCGAACTTGACGTCGTCGTCATTGATGCTGTGGCCGCCCACCACCGCGCAGCCGGCCTCGGTCATTTTGGCGGCTCCCCCTTCGAGGATTTGTCCCAGGGTGTCGAGATCGCCCTTGCCGGGGTAGGCGACGATGGACAGGGCGGTAATGGGACGCCCTCCCATGGCGTAGACGTCACTCAGGGCATTGGCTGCGGCAATCGCGCCGAAGGAGAAAGGATCGTCGACAATGGGGGTGAAGAAATCCACCGTCTGGATGAGGGCACACTCCGGGCTCAGCCGGTAAACACCGGCATCGTCGGACGTTTCAAAGCCCACCAGAACGTTCTCGTTGGCCACCTTCGGCAGGCGGCGCAACACCTGGTCCAAAACCTTTGGACTCAATTTAGACGCTCAACCGGCGGCCTTCGCGTGAGCGGTAAGGCGTACCTCCTGCATTTCCTCTCAGTCTAGCAGCCCGACTCAGGCGAACTCCGGTCTAGGCGAAAACAGAACCCTCTGGTATCCTGAGTCAGGAGCGTCACTGCCGGGTTTGTAATTTGTCCCTTAAAAATTGATCCGATACAATTCGTCATGGAGCCCGACTCGTTTAGATACGCCGGTGAGCAAGCTCGGCGGTGAAAGACCCGCGACAGAGAAGCCTGAAGGCGTCCGGAGGGTTCCCCCCTTTTGGTATCCAGGGGTCAATGACGGGGATGGATACGGTTCGGCGGTGCGCTCCTCGATCCCCCTTCAATCCATAGCATGCGTATTCTCTTCATCGGCGACATCTTCGCCTCCGCCGGCCGGAAACTGGTTGCCGATCACTTTTCCTACGTCCTTGAAAGCGAAGGGATAGATCTCGCGATCGCCAATGCGGAAAACGCCGCGGGCGGGTTCGGCCTCACCCCTCCCCTGGCGGGCGAGCTTTTCGAGTTGGGCATCGATGTGCTGACCAGCGGCAACCATATCTGGGACAAGCGGGAGATCTACGATTATCTTTCGAAACAGCCGCGCCTGCTGCGGCCGGCAAATTACGCGTCCGAACTCCCCGGGCAGGGTCTGGTGGTGGTGGAGGCGCGCAACGGCGTACGTTGCGCGGTTCTAAACCTTCAGGGAAGGACCTACATGCCGGCCACGGACTGCCCCTTTCGCAAGGCGGATGAACTGCTGGCCTCACTGGACGCGCCGGTCACGGTGCGCTTTGTCGATTTCCACGCCGAGTTGACGAGTGAAAAAATGGCAATGGGGTGGCACCTGGACGGGCGGGTATCCGCCATGGTGGGAACGCATACGCACGTTCCCACGGCGGACACGCGAATCCTTCCCCGCGGAACGGCCTATCAAACCGATGTAGGGATGACGGGACCGTATGACAGCGTCATCGGGGTGGAAAAAGAACCTGTCTTGCGGAAGTTCCTCACTTCGCTTCCCGTCCGCTTCGAGGCGGCGCGCGGCAACGCCCAACTGCATTCCGTGGTGGTGACTGTGGAGCCGGGCACGGGGCGTGCGACGTCCATTAAACGGCTGGTGATCCGGCAGGACGGAGAAGCCGGGTAATCGAAAAACGTCAAAGAATGAAGGAGACCGGCCAGGAGGCCTGTCCTACTTTGCTCTTATTTTCGCCGGCCCATGATATCGAAGAGCAGGTTGTCGTGAATCTCCTGCACGCTCGATTTCACTTTTGTGACCACGTTGCGGTCGTCGACGCTCACGTCCTGCTCGAGGCCGGTTAGCCGGCGCAGAATCTCCCGCATGCGCATTTCGGCGCGCTTGAAGTGCTTCGGGTTTTTGCTCGGGTTTTTTCCTGTTCCGCGCAGCGTCTGGTCGCACAGCCTGACACCCTCGACGACATCGGCCACTCTGTGACGGAACTGGTCGAACTTCCCATCCTGGTACTGTTTCCGGGCCTCGGTGATCTGTTCGGAAGCATAATCGAGGGCCTTCTCATACCGCTTGTCCGCGCGGGGCTCCGCCCGCACGGCATCCAGGTCGAGAGGCGGCTGCTGAGCAAAAAGCGCGAATCCGGCAAGGAGGAGGAGAAAACACTTCATTGCTTGTTCAGTATCTTATGAATCACCTTGATGCGCTGCCTGGCTTTGAACTCCTCGTCGGGATGCATGTTCCGGCTGAGCGAAAGGAACTTCTCATAGTTGGGCAGCGCCAGTTTGTATTCGTGATTGCGGTCGAGAATGATCGCGCGGAAGTACCAGTAGGCGGGGTTCTCTTCCCCTCCCAAAGCCTGCGCGCGATCGAGCGCCGCCAGCGCCTGCGGGTAATTTTCGAGCAGAATCAGCATGCCGGCCAACTCGTTCCACGCCTCCCGGGAGTCGGATTTCAGTTGGGTGGCCTTGTAGAATTCCCGGGCGGCGGCCTGAAAATTCCGCTGGTCGCGCAGCGCTCTTCCGTAGTACAGGCGCAGGTCCAACTGGTCCGGCTCCGCGGCGACGGCCTGCTCGAGCAGCGGAAGCGCTTTGCCGGACTGTTTGGCGCGCAGATACGCGGTGGCGAGCGCCAGCCGGTTGGCGTTGGTTGGGGATTGCTGATAGGCGCGCTCGAGTTCCGGAATGGCATCCGCCGCTTTCCCGTCCTCGAGCAGCAATTCCCCGAGGCGTTCGCGGGCGGCCGGGTCTTCGGGAAACTCGCGATAGAGCGGGATGGCCTTGCCGGGCTGCTTCGCCTGTTCATAGAGGGCCGCCAGTTCGAGCAGCGCGCGTTTGAATTCGGGCTCCGCGGCAGCCTGGCGGTAGTAGGGGTCAGCGTCGGCAAGACGGTTCAACTTTGCCAGCACGCGCGCCAAACCGACGGCCGCTTGCGGAGATTTCGGCTGCGCCTGGAGGGCTGTGCGGTACAGGGGCTCGGCCTTGGCGAACTCACCCGCCGCCGAAAGGGCTTCAGCGAGATAGAAGGCGGGCCGGTACTCGTTGGGTTTCTGTTGCGCCGCGGCCTCGAGTGGTTTCAGAGCCTCGGCGGGCTGCTTCCGCCCGAGCAGCAGTATGCCGAGATTCAGTTGCGCCTGATAGAGCCCGGGCTGATCCTCGAGCACCTTACGATAGGCTGCAATGGCCTCCTCGTCCCTGTTGAGCATGCTGAGGGAGAGGGCGAGGTGAAAACGCGACGTCCAGTCCTTCGGATCGGCCTCGATAGCTTTGGCGAACTCCCCGGCCGCGACGGAGTAGTTGTTCGCTTCGAGGGCCTTGCGGCCTTCCGCGACGTGGTCTGCTTGTTGCCACCAGAAAAGCAAAAAGAGGGCAGGCGCCAGTGCCATACCCTCAGTGTACGCGAACCATCACAAGCCGGCCGTAAAGCGGCCTACTTCAATTCCATGATCTCTTTTTCCTTAGCCTTCGCCGCTTCGTCCATCTTCTTCATTTCCCCGTCGGTGAGTTTCTGCACTTCATCGAGGGCGCGGCGCTCTTCGTCCTCGCTGATGAGCTTGTCCTTCACGAGCTTTTTCACGGCCTCGTTGGCATCACGCCGGATGTTGCGAACAGCGACGCGGTGATCCTCGGTTACCGTGTGCAGGTGTTTGGCCAGTTCCTTGCGCCGGTCCTGCGTGAGCGGAGGAATGGGAACACGGATCAGTTTCCCGTCATTCATGGGGTTCAGCCCGAGATCGGATGAGCGGATCGCCTTTTCGATGGGCCCGATCTGCGTAGAGTCCCAGGGCTGGAGGGTGATCATGCCCGGTTCGGGGACGTGCAGCGTAGCCAATTGGTTCAGCGGCGTCAGCGTACCGTAATAATCGAGCTTGATGTTATCCAGCAGGCTGACGGAAGCCCGTCCCGTGCGAATGGTGGACATCATGTGGATGAGATCCGCCAGGACCTTCTCCATGCGCGTCTTCGCATTCGCTTCGATCTCTTTCACGCCCGCTGAATTGGTGCTTGGGCCGGATGCGGAATGTCCTTGTTTCATATCTGTTCTCGTCTCGTTCACGAGCGTATGAGCGTTCCCACGGGTTCGCCCATCGCCATTCGCATTATATTGCCGGGAGTAGTTAAATTGAAAACCAGAATCGAAAGCTTGTTTTCCCGGCACATCGCCACGGCGGACGCGTCCATCACGCGCAACCCCTTGGAGAGCACTTCCTGATAGCTTACCTCGCGATAGAGCACGGCGTCGGTAAACTGCATCGGATCCTTGTCGTACACCCCGTCTACACGTGTGGCTTTGGCTACCACCTCCGCCGCGATTTCGAGGGCGCGCAACGTGGCGGCGGTATCGGTGGAGAAGTAGGGGTTGGAAGTGCCGGCGACGAAAATGACGATTCGTCCCTTCTCGAGGTGGCGAATGGCGCGGCGGCGGATGTAGGGCTCGGCGATCTGGTTCATGTGGATGGCCGTCATGACGCGGGTGGCGATGCCCTTCTTCTCGAGCGCATCCTGAAGCGCAATGCCGTTGATGACGGTGGCGAGCATGCCCATGTGATCCGCGGAGACGCGGTCCATGTTCTGCGCGGCCGCCGAAACGCCACGAAAGAAATTGCCGCCCCCGACCACCAGACCGACCTGAATTCCCGTTAGAGCCAGCGCGGCGAGTTCCGTGGCCAGGGACTCGATGCGATCCGGATCGATTCCGAACCGGTTGGCTCCGGCCAGAACCTCACCGCTCAACTTGAGGAGGATGCGTCGGTAGCGAGGCACAGCGGCACCGTCTATTCAGCGGCCTGGGCGTCACCCACCTTGAACCGCACGAAGCGGGCGATGGAGATGTTTTCTCCCAGCTTGGCGATCCTGGTTTTGATGAGATCTTCCACTTTCATGGTGTTCTCTTTGACGAAGGGCTGCTCGAGAAGGCAGATCTCCTCATAGAACTTGGACATGCGGCCTTCGAGGATCTTGTCGATGATCTTCTCCGGCTTGCCTTCGGCGAGGGCGCGGGCGCGCTGGATGTCCTTCTCCTTCTCGATTACTTCGGCGGTGACGTCCTCGCGGCGGATAAATTGCGGATCGGCGGCGGCAATCTGCATGGCGATGTCTTTCACGAGTTCGGCGAAGTCATCGGTGCGGGCGACAAAGTCCGATTCGCAATTCACCTCGACCAGCACGCCCAACTGCGAGCCGGGGTGAATGTAGCTGCCGATCACGCCCTGCCTGGTGGTCCGAGCGGATTTCTTCGAAGCTGAAGCGATACCGCGCTTGCGCAGGACCACTTCCGCCTCCGCCAAGTCTCCGTTGGCCTCTTTCAACGCGGTCTTGCATTCCATCATTCCCGCGCCGGTCCGGTCGCGGAGTTCTTTCACCATCTGGGCGGTTATTTCGGGCATGGTTCTGATTCCTTCGGTTTCCCCAATCATCATTTCGGGACAGCGTTCGCGGATCGGGCGTCAGCCGCGGAACCCGAGTTCGTCCTCAGCTTCGGCGCGGCGGCGTCCTTTGATCGGCAGCGTGGACAGGTCGTCTTCGACGAGGCTTTCCGCCATCAACTGCTGTGAGTATTGCGGATCCAGGTATTGGGTGATGTCCGCGGGTTCACCCGTTCCCTCGTCGGCGGCTTCGGCAGCGGCGGCAACGGCGGGAGCAAAGTCGGCTTCGGACACCCTCTGCCGGCCTTCGATGACGGCGTCGGCAATCTTGTT
Organism: Bryobacterales bacterium; assembly: GCA_020847975.1. Classification (GTDB taxonomy): domain Bacteria; phylum Acidobacteriota; class Terriglobia; order Bryobacterales; family Bryobacteraceae; genus CADEFT01. The sequence goes on from JADLBD010000028.1 coordinate 13,195, forward strand.
CGTGAACAGCCGGATGGCGCGCAGGGCGTCGTCGTTTCCGGGGATCACATAATCCACCATGTCCGGATCGCAATTGGTGTCGACCACGGCCACTACGAGGATGCCGAGTTTCTTCGCCTCGGCCACGGCAATGGATTCCTTGTTGGAATCCACCACGAACAGCATGTCGGGCAGGCCGGGCATGTCTTTGATGCCGGCGAGGTTCGACATGAGATGCTTGCGTTCGCGTTCGAGGCGGATGACTTCCTTCTTCGAACGGCCGATCCAGCCGTTTTCGGCGATCTCGTCGAGTTCCTTCAGGCGGTTGATGGACTTTCGCACGGTCACGAAGTTCGTCAACAGTCCACCCAGCCAGCGCTGGTTGACGTAGTACTGGCTGCAGCGCGAGGCTTCTTCGGCCACCGCTTCCTGCGCCTGTCTCTTGGTTCCCACGAAAAGAACCGTCTTGCCGTTGCCCGCCATTTCCTCGACAAACCGCATGGCATCCTTGAACAGCTTCAACGTCTTTTGCAGGTCTATGATGTAGATCCCGTTGCGTTCGCCAAAGATGTATTCCTTCATCTTTGGGTTCCAGCGCTTGGTCTGGTGCCCGAAGTGAACGCCCGCTTCGAGCAATTCTTTCATCGTGATCGACGGCAAAATGCCTCCTTGATGCGCCTTTACGGCGGTGAGAGAACGCGCGGTCCAAAGCGAGATTTGCGCGAACCGGTCAACTCCGCCAAGGCTGCTGTTGGTTTCCTACCCGCGGCGCACCGTTGCGGGATGCGCCGAATATGCAAAGAAGTGGATGCTTCCCAAGCTAGCGCTTGGAGAACTGGAACCGGCGGCGCGCGCCCTTCTGGCCGTACTTCTTCCGTTCGTGCGCGCGCGGGTCGCGCGTGAGGAAGCCCAGGCCTTTCAGTTTGCCGCGCAGTTCGGCATTGAACTCGACCAGGGCGCGGGCGATGCCGAGGCGGACGGCGCCTGCCTGACCCGCCACTCCCCCGCCGCAGGTGAGCACCAATACATCGAACTTGTCCGCCGTCTCGGTGGCGAGCAGCGGCTGCCGCACCGCGGCCCGCGAAGACGGGGTGGTGAAGAAGTCTTCCATCTCACGGCCGTTTACCGTGATCTGTCCCTTGCCGGGACGGAGGAACACGCGCGCGACGGAACTCTTGCGCCGCCCGGTCCCCAAATGTTGAATCAACGTACCTGCCAAAACGCAACCTCGCTAGTGGAACCGCGCCGGCGGCGCGGGTTGAATGTTTGTTCATGCAACCGGATCGCGGGGATTCCGGTGGTGTGGATGGTCGCCATGCAGCCTAGGCGTTCAGCAGCACAGGCTTCTGCGCTTCGTGAGGATGCTTGCCGCCGGCGTAAACTTTCAATTTGCGGAAAAGCTGC
>JADLBD010000029.1 GCA_020847975.1 Bryobacterales bacterium
AACTCCGCAACCTGCTGTGGAGCGAAGACACCTTCGTCGACTTCGACCATGGCTTGAACGCCGCCATCAACAAGATCCGCGAGGCGCTGGGGGATTCGGCGGCAACGCCGCGCTATATCGAAACAGTTCCGCGCAGGGGATACCGGTTCATCGGCGAGATTGCGCGGGCTCCGGTTTCCGGGCTTGATGTCATTCCGCCCGCGGCTCTACCGCCGCCGTCCGGGCGGAAACGTAACACCTTTGCCGCCGCGGTGGTTGTCCTGCTCGCCGTGGCGGGCGGTTCGTGGTGGGGGATGGTCCGGCTGTCGAAAGCCGCCCCGCAACTGGCCATGCATCCTCTTACGGCTGACGAAGGGGTCACCATCACGCCGGCCCTTTCGCGCGATGGGAAGTTTGTGGCCTACGCATCGGATCGGGCGACGGGAAAGAACCTGGATATCTGGGTTCATCCGCTCACCGAAGGCAGCCAGCCCATTCGGCTTACCTCGCATGAGGCGAACGATGATACACCCGATTTTTCGCCGGACGGCGGGCAGATCGCGTTCCGCTCCGACCGGGATGGCGGGGGAGTTTACGTGGTTCCCACGCTTGGCGGCGAGGAACGGTTACTCGTTCGCGGAGCGTTCCGGCCGAGGTTCTCGCCGGACGGAAAATCCATCGCTTACTGTGTCGGGGGCAATTTCCAGACGGCGTCGAGAATCTACATCATTCCGGTTCTTGGGGGCAGCCCGAAGGAACTGGCAACGGATGTCCCCTGGGCCTGCTGGCCGGCTTTCTCTCCCGACGGAAGCCACGTCCTGTTCAGCGGGTCGCCCGCCACGAATGACCCGTCGCGCGATTTGTGGGTCACTCCTGTCGCTGGTGGACCTTCCATGAAGACAGGAGCATCCGAAGTCCTCGCGAAACAATGGAAGCTGCAAACAGCCCAAGTCAGCTTCTCCTTTGCCGGCGTCGATCCCGCGGACGGCAAGGTTTTGATTTGCTACGGCGGGCGCATCTGGGAACTCGATCTGCCGGGACCGGAGTGGAAAGCCAGGGGGCCGGCGCGTCCGCTCACCGCGGGGAGTTCGGCTCGATCCGTGCGGGCGGGCGCGGGGCCGCGATTGGTTTTTGACAGCACCCAGTTGGTCTACCACATGTGGAAGCTGAAGATCGACCGGATCACGGGGAAAGCCGCGGGCAAAATGGAGCGGTTGTCTCATTCCGGCGGATTACAGTACAACCCGTCGATTTCCGCTGAAGGTCGCTGGCTTGTGTACAGCCAATGTGACCCTGTTCAGAGCGCCATTCGGCTTCGTGATGTTGCGACAGCGAAGGAAACTACACTTTCGAAAACATACGCTCGCCCCAAAATCTCTCCGGATGGCGCCAGAGTTGCGTATTCCCTGTTTCCGGACAGCATCTATCTGATGCCGGCGAAGGGCGGCGAACCGGTACAACTGGTTGCGCCGGGCGAGAAGGGAAGCACGTCGGTGTTTGGCTGGACCCCGGATAGCAGGAAGATCATTTACTGGTATGGAAGTCCCATACGCTTTGCGTTTCTCGATCCGGACACCAGGCAATCCTCCGTATTCCTGCAACACCCGAAACACTCCATTTACACCGCGCAGATCTCGCCCGACCAGCAATGGGTGGCGTTCGCCTTGCCGCATGACGGGAGGAGTCCCCTGTGGATCGCTCCGCTTCGGGATGGAAAAGCGGCCGCGGAAAACGACTGGATCCCCATCAGTGACAGCCTCGATACCAGGCCGTGGTGGTCGCCCGACGGCAACCTCCTCTACATGGGGAGCCAGCGAGACGGCTTCCAGTGTATCTGGGCGCAGCCTCTCGATCCCGCCACCAAGAGGCCCAAGGGAGAAGCGTTTGCTATCCAGCACGTGCATGGGGTCCGCATGGGGCTGGATCCAGCCCATCAGAACTTCGGTCCCGCGCCGCTTCCGGACAGGCTGATATTCGGCGTGTGGGAACTCACGGGTAACGTCTGGGTTGGTGAGCCACAGAGGTAGCCTTGCGCCGGTCCAAACGGCGTGGCGCCTCACGCGGCATCGCGGACTTCCACGATCATTTGCTTGCCCAGAACCGCGAGGGCGGCTTGGATCTTCCCGGCCTTGGTGGCGTGTTTGGGATCGAGCATTCGGCGAACCACCCGCTCGTGCAATCCCAGGCGGCGCGCCAACTCGGAGTTGCTGACGCGCTGCTCGCGCATGGACATGTGGAGCGCGAGCTTCGGCGCCAGCCAGAGCGGCACAGGCACCTGGCGCTGACCCCGCTTCACCCGCGAGGGCGCAGGGATCTCTTCCCGGAGAGACAGGCGAATGGAGAGTTCGGAGCCGAGAGCATCCATGGCTTCTTCCATTGCCTCGCGCTCGTCTTTGCCGTCGGTAGCCACACGCGGCAGATCGGCAAACTCGACCAGGACGCGGCCGCCGGCGCCGGTCGTGAATTTCGCGGGATAGCGAAACAGGAACATAGGTTTTGCCTCCTACAAGCCGTGCGGATCGATCTTGAGATCCGCGCACATTTTGGCCAACAGGTTGCGGCCAATCTCTTTCTTGCGATCCTTGAGGGTAGTGTATTCGTTACCGAGATAGAGGCGGCCGTGGCTGCCTTTTCCTTTATCAGCCACAAACTGGCATCTGATCTTCCGGTTGCGCGCTAGTCTTCGAACTCTGCGCTCGAACTCCGCGCCCTTCACTATCCCAGTATCGGACAGATCTGTCCGAGCGTCAACCAGTGGTCTCGGAGTCAGTCATCTCGGACAGCGGCCTCGCTTTCAACAGGACAGCGGCATTATGATTGATCAGATGATCGCAAAGCAATCACGTCCGTGGCTGCTGTACCTACAACAAACAGCTGCCTTTCTCTGAGCCTTTTGCGGCTCCGCGAAACCCCTTCATTTCCCTGTCGCAACCCGGACAACAGTGCTATCCTCAAGATCGAAAATGGCGTCGCAAGAGAGCGTCGCTGTGGTCGCTGAAAAGCCATCGGTGGCCCGCGACATCGCACGGGTTCTTCAGGCCACCGCGCAAGGGAAAGGTTACCTGCACGGGGGCGGTTACGTCGTCACTTGGGCCATCGGCCACCTGGTGGCGCTGGCGCAGCCCCATGAAATCCGGCCCGAGTGGCGGTCCTGGCGGCGCGATTTGCTGCCCATGCTGCCCGAGTCCTGGCCGCTGGTGGTGAGCGAGCAGACGAAGGACCAGTTCGAAGTGGTCCAAAAGATTCTTACCTCGCCGAAGGTCTCGAGCGTCATCTGCGCGACGGACGCGGGGCGCGAAGGGGAGCTGATTTTCCGCTACATCTACGAAGCAGCCGGCAGCGACAAGCCTGTCCAGCGGCTGTGGATCTCCTCGCTCACTCCGGAAGCAATTCGCGACGGCTTCGCCCGCCTCCGCGCCGGCCGCGAATATGACCCGCTTGCCGATGCCGCCCGCGGGCGCAGCCGCGCCGATTGGCTGGTGGGCATGAACCTTTCTCGCGCCTATGCGCTGGCCACCGGCGAGGAGGTATCCGTCGGGCGCGTGCAAACCCCGACGCTGGCCATCCTCGTCGAACGCGAACTCGTCATCCGCAACTTTGTCCCTGAAGATTACATCCACGTCGTCGCGAAGTTCTCGCCGCGCGAAGGCCAGGAATACGAGGGCACATGGTTCCGCCCGGGATTGGAGCCGCTCGATGCCGCCATGCGCCTTCCCGCCGATGGCGAGGAGGCGAAGGCGATCGCCGCCCGCGTCCCCACCGGAGCGGCGCGCATCGAAAAGATCGAGGCGCAGACCAGGCGCATGCCGCCGCCGCCGCTCTACGACCTCACCGAACTCCAGCGCCACGCCAACCGTCTCTACGGCTTCAGCGCCCAGCGCACGCTCGAAGCCGCGCAGGCGCTTTACGAAAAGCAAAAACTCATCAGCTATCCGCGCACCGACAGCCGCCATCTCTCCCAGGATGTCGCGAAGACGCTTCCGAAAATCGTGCGCGGCATCGCTTCCGGATACGAGGGTCTTCTTGCGCCCGGCACGGGCGAAAAACCCCTCGGACGCCGCTTCGCCGACGATGCCAAAGTCACCGATCACCACGCCATCATCCCCACCGGTGTATCGCCCAAGAGCGCATCCGTCTCCCCCGATGAGCAAAAGATCTTCGATCTCATCTGCCGCCGGTTGCTTGCCGCATGGCACGATGATCACATCTGGTCCGTGACCACCGTGATTACTCTGGTCACCAGCGGTCCCGAAAACACCGGGGACCGCTTCCACTCGAGCGGCACAGCCGTGCAGCAGGTGGGCTGGAAGGTGCTCGACATCGGTGGAGGGAAGAAGCGCGAGCGCAAGAAGGCGCGGGGCGGGGAAGAGGCGGAAGAAGAATCCGGCGAGGCGGAGCAGACTCTTCCCCCGGGTCTCGAAGAAGGCCAGCCGCAGAAGATCCTCGAAGTGGAAGCCGTCGAGAAGAAAACCCGCCCACCCAAGCGGCTCACGGACGCGACGCTCCTCACCGCCATGGAAACGGCCGGCAAGACGCTCGACGACAAGGAACTCTCGGACGCGATGAAGGAAACCGGGCTCGGCACCCCGGCCACGCGCGCGCAGATTATCGAAGTCCTGCTCAAGCGCGAGTTCATTGCGCGCCGCGGCAAGAGCCTCGAGGCTACGGACAAGGGGATCCGCCTCATCCAGATCGTGCATCCGGAAGTGAAAAGCCCCGCCATGACGGGACAGTGGGAGGCCTACCTCGGGCGCATCCAGCGCGGGCAGGCGCGGCTTGCTCCCTTTCTCAAGGGCATCGAAGACTACGTCCGCGAAGTAGTGGGCAAGGTGGGCTCGCCGCCGTCATCGCCCAAGGCGCCGCCTCCTCCCGCGCCGGTGCCGTTCCGCAAGCCCGCGGCCGCTCCGCCGGATAAGAGCGATTCCGGCCTGGTCCAAATCCTGCGCGAGCGTTTCGGCTACGCGGACTTCCGTCCCAATCAGGAAGCGGCCTGCCGCGCTCTGGTGGCCGGCGACGACTTGCTGCTGGTGATGCCTACCGGATCCGGAAAATCACTCTGCTACCAGTTGCCCGGCATTGCCCTGGGAGGCGCTACCCTCGTCGTCAGCCCGCTCATCGCCCTGATGGAAGACCAGGTGGCGAAATTGAACGCCATGGGCTTTGCCGCCGAGCGCATCCATTCGAATCGCGACCGCCGCGCCTCGCGCGAGGCCTGCATCGCCTATCTTGAAGGCCGCCTCGATTTCCTCTTCATCGCGCCGGAGCGCCTCCGCGTGCAGGGCTTTCCCGAGATGCTCGCCAAACGCAAGCCGGCGCTGGTGGCCATCGATGAAGCGCATTGCATTTCGCAGTGGGGGCACGATTTCCGGCCGGACTACCGCAACATCGGCCGGCACCTCCCATCCCTCCGCCCGGCCCCGGTCATCGCGCTGACCGCCACGGCCACGCCCCTCGTGCAGAACGACATCGCGCGCCAGTTGGGGTTGCAGGCTCCGCGCCGCTTCATCCACGGTTTCCGCCGCGACAATATTGCTATTGAAGTGGTGAAGGCTCCTCAGGGCGTTCGCCATTCGCTCGCCCGCCGGATTCTGCGCTCGAGCGAGCGGCGGCCCGCCATCGTCTACACGCCGCGCCGCCGCGATGCCGAGGAACTGGCCTCGATGTTCAGTTCGGAGTTCCCGGCGCGGGCCTATCATGCAGGCCTCGAGGCGAGCCGCCGCGAGGAAGTGCAGACCGCCTTCCTCGAGGGCCGCGTCGATGTCATTGTCGGCACCATCGCCTTCGGCATGGGCATCGACAAGCCGGACGTGCGCACGGTGATTCATACCGCGCTTCCCGGCAGCGTCGAAGGCTACTATCAGGAAATCGGCCGCGCCGGGCGCGATGGCGCTCCCTCCCGCGACATCCTCATGCACGCCTACTCGGACCGCCACACCCACGACTATTTCTATGAGCGCGATTATCCCGAGCCCGCCGTCATCGAACAGATCTTCCGTCACCTCACCGCGCAGCCGCAGCCCAAGGCAATCGTCCACGCGCGCTCCCGTCTTCCCGAGGAAGTGTTCGACGTCGCGATGGAGAAACTCTGGATTCACGGCGGCGCGGTCGTCGACTACGCCGAAAACATGACTGCCGGTTCTCAGGACTGGCGCGAATCCTACATCGAACAGCGCGAGCACAAGATGGAGCAGTTCGAGCGCATGATCGCCTACACCGAACTCGCCGCCTGCCGTATGCTCTCGCTGGTGCGCTACTTCGGCGACACCGAAGATTCGCGAAAAAACTGCGGCGTCTGTGACATCTGCGATGCGGATGGAGTGATTGCGCAGCAGTTCCGCCCGGCTTCCGAGCGCGAGACGGCGCAGGCGGCCCAGATTCTCGCCGCCTTACAAAAGACGGGATCCGTGGCCACGGGGCGCCTTCACGCGCAGGTCTTTCCCGATGGCTCTCCCGATCGCCGCGGCTTCGAGGAACTCCTCGCTGCCATGGCCCGCGGCCGCCTGGTCGAACTCGCCGAAGCGTCCTTCGAAAAGGACGGCAAACGCATCGATTTCCGCAAAGCCTCCATCACGGCCTTGGGCCGCGAATCTGCCGCCTCGCCCGAACTCAAGATCCCTCTCGATGTGGAAGCCGAAGCGCCCGCCCGCCGTACAAGAAAGGCTAAGAAGAAGACGGCCCGCAAGGCTGCCGCCGCCCCTGCCGCCAGGGAAACCTCGCTCGAGGCCGCGCTCAAGGCGTGGCGCCTCTCTGAAGCGAAGAAGAAGAGCGTGCCCGCGTTCCGCATTCTCACAGACCGCTCCATCGAAGCCATCGCCGCCACCCGCCCGCGCTCCCTCCGCGAACTGCTGCAACTCCCCGGCATCGGCCCTTCCATCGTGGAAAAATACGGAGCCCAGATCTTCCGCATTGTCGAGCGCTCCCAATGAACCTCGCACAGGGCCGCCGGCCCCCAGTGCAGGAAGAAACTCGCGGGTCCACCCGCCGGCGAGGCTCCGTTGTGCGAGCGAGTTCCTTAAAAGCTCGCACAGGGCCCGCCGGCCCTCCGGCATCGGAAGAAACTCGCGGGTCCACCCGCCGGCGAGGCTCCGTTGTGCGAGCGAGTTCCTTAAAACGACTAGAGTATTACTATGCGTGCCGTCGTGGCGGGGGCTACCGGATACTTGGGTGGTTTTGTTGTGCGGGCTTTTGCCCAGGCGGGCTGGAAAGTTCGCGCGCTGGCCCGCAACCCGGACCGTTGCGCCTCCATTCGTCCCTATTGCGATGAGATCTTCCAGGGCGAAGCCACCCTGCCGGATACTCTGCACGGACTCTTTCGCCAGGCGGATGTTTGCTTCTCTTCCATCGGTATCCGCCAGCTCCACCGCCATCCCACGTTCTGGGAAGTGGATTGCCAGGCGAACCTCAACCTCGTCGAGGCGGCGCTTCGCGCGGGCGCGCCCCGTTTCGTCTTTGTCTCCGTATTCCGCGGCGATGAACTGCGCTTCGAAATCCGTCTGGCCGAAGCGCGCGAAAGGGTCGCCGACCGCATTCGCGCCTCGAAAATGAAATGGATCATCCTCCGGCCCACGGGCTTTTTCCATGATATGGAGGAGTTTTTCCGCATGGCCCAATCAGGCAAGGTGTGGCTGCCGGGGGACGGGTCGTCGCGGTTGAATCCGGTTCATGGAGCCGACATCGCGTCCCACTTGCTATCCCTGATGGCCGGGGGAGGCTGGAACCGGGACTACGCGGTGGGCGGCCCCGAGGTTCTCTCCCTCCGTCAGATCGGCGACCTGGCATTCCACTGCCTGCGCAAGGAGCCTCGCTACGGCTTTATCCCGGGCTGGGTGATGAAGAGCGCGGGCATGGTTTGCCGGCCATTTAACGCGAACGCCTCGGCCCTGCTCCAGGCGTTTGCCCTGCTCGCCTCCCGCGACGCTGTGGCCCCGCCCACCGGCGATCACCGCCTCAAAGACTTCTTCGCGAGTCTGGCGCAAGGGCCCGCGCCCCCGCCCGGTTGATACAATCCAAGGTTTATGGCGAGAAGAAGAAAGTTCCTGCAATCTCTTGCAGGCCTCCCGGCCGCGCTCCTGGCGGCCAGTCCGCACACGCTGCCCAACGGCACGGTCTCCGAATCCCACGCGAAGCTGACCCGCGAGTCTTTCGGCGACCTTCGCATCTACTACGAGGGCCCCACGGACCAGATCCGGTCGATGACCGCCGGCAGCCTCCGTTTGAAGCCAGGCATGAGCCCCCATCCTCCGCACACGCACGCCGAGGAAGAGTTCATGGTCATCACTGAAGGCTCCGGCGAGATCGTTGTCGAAGGCAAAACCACCAGGGTGGGGCCGGGCGCCATGATGTACTGCGCCGCCAACAAACTGCACGGCATTAAGAACACCGGATCCGTTCCGCTGCTGTTTTTCTTTTACAAGTGGAAGGTTTAATTTCATCCGAATGCAAACACGAAAACTGGGAAATAGTGATCTCGACATTACCGCCATCGGCATTGGCGCCTGGGCAATGGGCGGCTCCGGCTGGGCTTTCAGTTGGGGTCCGCAGGACGACGCCGATTCCGTAGCCGCCATCCGCAAAGCGCTCGATGCGGGCGTGAACTGGATCGACACGGCTGCCGTCTATGGCCTCGGCCACTCCGAGGAGGTCGTCGCCAAGGCGCTCGATGGCCTCGCGAAAAAGCCTTACGTCTTCACCAAGTGCGCCCGCGTGTGGGATGAGAACGGCCAGATCGGCAAGTGCCTCAAGGCTGATTCCGTCCGCCGCGAATGCGAAGCCAGCCTCCGCCGTCTCAAAGTGGACGTCATCGACCTCTACCAGATGCACTGGCCCGAGCCCGATGAAGACATCGAGGAAGGCTGGACGACCATGCTCCAGCTCAAGAAGGAGGGCAAGGTCCGCTGGGTGGGCGTCTCCAACTTCTCCGTCTCCCAGATGAAGCGGGCACAGGCCATCGGACCCATTACCTCGCTCCAGCCTCCCTACTCGCTGGTGACTCCCGACGTCGAGAAAGAGATCCTGCCCCACGCCCTGGCGAACCACATCGGCGTCATCGTCTACTCGCCCATGAAGGCGGGTCTGCTCAGCGGAGCCATGACCCGCGAGCGCGCCCTCAATCTTGCCCCGGACGACTGGCGCCGCCGCAACCCGGCCTTTCAGGATCCCCAACTGACGCGCAACCTGGCGCTCGTGGAGGTGCTGCGCGAGATCGGCAAGCGCCACCGCCGCACCCCCGGCGAAACCGCCATCGCCTGGACCCTCCGCCATCCCGCCGTCACCGGAGCCATCGTCGGCATGCGCAACGCCGCGCAAGTGGATGGCGTCATCGGAGCGCTCGATTTCCGCCTGAGCGCTGAAGAGATCGCCGAAATCGAGGCCGCCGGCGTCGCCGCCTAGCGCCGGGCCTCCGGGGAGAATGTGTGGTCGATCAAGTCTTTCTATTCGCCGGCCTCGTCGCCGCCTTCGTTCTCGGCGGCGCGGTGGTGTGGCTCATCTTTCGCAAAGCCGCCGCCGGTCATGAGGTGGTTGCCGATTCTCTCCGGGAATCGCTGAAGCAGATGGAGGAGAAGCTGCAAGGCTTCGAGGTGGCGCGGGAGGGCGCGCAGGCGAGCCTGCGCGAGCAGATCAGGAACCTCGCCGCCTCCGAATTGCAGTTGCAGAAGGAGACCGCGCGCCTGGCCACGGCTCTGCGTTCTCCGGGCGTGCGCGGGCGTTGGGGAGAGTTGCAACTGCGGCGTGTCGTCGAGCTTTCCGGCTTGGCCGAGCATTGCGACTTCAATGAGCAGGTGACGGCGGACAACGACTCCCGCCGCATGCGTCCCGACATGCTCATCCATCTGCCGAACGGCCGCTCGATGGTCGTGGATGCGAAGACTACGCTCTCCGCCTATCTAGACGCCTCCGAAGCCGCCGATGATGCGGTCCGCGCGGCGAAGATGAAGGAGCATGCCGCGCAAGTTCGCGCCCAGATTGTGCGCCTCAGCGCCAAATCTTATTGGGAGCAGTTCCCCGAAGCCCCGGAGTTCGTCGTGCTCTTCCTGCCGGGAGAGTCCTTCTTCAGCGCGGCGCTCATGGCGGAGCCGGAACTGCTGGAATACGGAGCGGAACGCAAAGTCATCCTTGCCACGCCCACTACACTCATCGCGTTGATGAAGGCGGTGGCCTATGGCTGGCGGCAGCAGCGCGCCGCTGAGCGTGCCGAAGAGATCCGCGACCTCGGCTCGCAGCTTTACGAACGCCTCCGGGCCATGGCCGCGGAGTTATCCGTGCTCGGAAGCCAACTCGAGCGCGCCGTCCACGCCTACAACCGCACGTTGCAGGCCTGGGAATCGAAAGTGGTGCCCGGAGCAAGGCGGGTGCATGAACTGGGAGCGGGAACGGGAGAACCGATGGAATCCGCGCGGGTGGTCGAGACGCCCGTACGCACGCCGAAGCTGTAGGGCTACTATGCGTTCGGTCCGCCCTCGAGCAGCGATGCGGATTGCGCCTGGGTGATGACGGGATACAGGCGCATCGCGTCCTGCAACGCTTTCCACTTCACCTTCTGAGCCTCGTTCAGCAGGGCCACATTCCGCGCCTGAAGCTGTCTGCGCTCCTCGAACAGCACCCGGCAGGTGACTTCGATCTCCGCGTAGCGCCAACCCAGCTCACCCGGGTCGGGAGTGTCGCGCGCCGTCTCCACAGCGATCTCGCCGCGGAGACTGGCGATCCGCTGCTACTTCCCATCAAGCCAGGTGGAATAGTCCTTGATGTTGGCTGACAGCTTCGACACCTGGTCCGGAGAGAGAGAAAGATAGCCCGCCAGCGTTGAAGAATCCTCGCCGCGGGCAACACCCGCGAGAAGAAGAAAAATGAGAAGTTTCATTGTCTATTGAACACAGTTGGACGCGTCTGCCAAACATTACACCCGGGAGCAGTGAAGTCGGGCGTAAACCCGCCGCCCACGAAAACGCCCACCGGAATGGGATAGCCTCCTGACGCGCTGTCATCCAACAGACTCGCCGATTGCGCCTCGGAGATGATAGGGTACAGCTTCAGCGCCTCCTCGAGCGTTTTCAGTTTCGCCTTCTGGGGATCGGTCAGCAGACCGCCGTTTTTGTCCCGAAGCGCTTTGCTCTCATTCCTGATGCTCCGGCAGTTCTGTTCGATCTCTGCGTAGCGCGTGCCGAGCTCCATCGGGTCCGGATTCGTCCGCGCCGTCTCGACGGCGATCTCGTTCTGCAATTGAGAAATGCGCTGCTGATACCCGGCAACCGTACGCCGGGATTGGTCCATATTGTCGAACAACTGCACGTACTGCGCATCGGTGAGCGACAGATATTGCTTCAGTTCGATCAGGGGAGGGCCGGGGCTGGGTGCGGGAATGGGAAGCGTTTGCGCGAAAATTTCGGCCACGGCCAGGATAAAGACGAAAATTGACCTCATGCCAACAGTCTATGCTGTTTTCGCAAGGCTGTGGCTTGCCCCGGCAAGTCTGGGAATCGAAAGCCGTGACCTATGGCCGGAAAGCGCTGAAATTGCCCGGAATCCCGCCGTCGCAAGCGGTTCTGGAAGGAGCGAAGAGCCGTGCTGCCGGATCGTAGATTGCCGTGAAGTCGGCATTGCTCCCACCGCTCGGGAGCAGCGAAGCGGATTGCGCCTGCGCGATGACGGGAGACAGTCGCAGAGCGTCCTGCAAGCCCTTCAGTTTCGCCTGCTGGGCCGCATTGAGAACGGCTGCATTCCGTGCCTGTAGCTGCTTCTGCTCCTCCACCAACGCGCGGCAGGTCAGCTCGATCTCCGCGTAGCGCCAGCCAAGCTCGCCCGGGTCAGGAGTGTCGCGTCCCGTCTCGTAAGAGATCTCCTCGCGAAGCGAGACGATACGTCGCTCCTTTCCGTCAAGCCAGGTGGAGTAGTCCTTGATGTTCGAGGCGAGCTTCGCTACCTGGTCCGGCGAAAGCGAGAGGTATTCGATCAGCTTCGACGAATCCTGGGCGTAGACTGCGGAGGAAAACAACAGGAAGATGGTTCCAAGCTTCATTGGTCTTACTTCTTGTTATCTTGTCCCGCCTTGGTCTTACTTCTTGTTATCTTGTCCCGCCACTGGGATGATCCGTGCCGGGAAGGATGCGAGGCATCCCATACCGGAGTAGAATGGCGTCGTGCCAATTGCGCCGGTAATCACGCCCACGGGATACACACCCGCCACGCCACCCTCCAGCAGGCTGGCTGATTGCGCCTGGGAGACAATCGGGTACATCTTCAGCGCATCTTCGAGCGTTTTCAGTTTCGCCTTTTGAGGGTCCGTCAACAGACCGCCATTCTTGTCCCGAAGCGCTTTGCTTTCATTCGTGATGGCCCGGCAATTCTGCTCGATCTCCGCGTAGCGCGTGCCCAGTTCCATCGGGTCCGGATTGGGACGCGCCGTCTCGTTGGCGATCTCGGTCTGTAATTGATAAATCCGCTGCTGATACCCGGCAACCGCGTGCTGCGATTGGCCCATGTTATCGAACAACTGGACGTACTGCGCATCGGTCAGCGTCAGATACTGCTTCAGTTCGATGAGCGGCGGACCGGGATTCGGCGCAAAACCTGGAATGGGAACCGTCTGTCCGAAAACTCCGGCAGCCGACAGGAGCAAGACAACAAATGGCTTCATGCCATCCAGTCTAAGCTGTTTCGAGAAATTTGTGGATATCCCCTGGGGTTACACCCTGCCGCGGGCTGTTAATCGCCGGTGCCGCTGCTCTTGGCGCGCACCTTCGGCATCTTCCTGTGTTGTTTGCTGAGGGCCTTCTCGCGATTCTTCATCTGCCGGTTACGGGCTTTGGCCCAGCGTTTCTGCTGGCTCTTCGGGCTCAACCCATACTTCGCCTTCACCGTCTTCGGCTTGTAGCTCTTGTGGTGGAACAGGCCAGCCTCGGACGGCACGGTGAACAGGCCCAGACAGAACACGGCGGTCGCAAGATAGCGCATCATAATCCCTCTATCGGCGGATCGGTCAAACTCCTACACACCAGCGTACTCCTTCAACATCTTCATGAACTCCCGCATGAAATACGGATTGTCGTGCCACGTCCGGCCGCTCACCATGTTGCCGTCCCGCACGCAGCCCTCGTTGACGAAAGTTCCGCCGCAAACCTCCACGTCGAACCGGCACTTCGGCACCGTTGCCAGACGCTTTCCCCGGATCACGTCCGCCGCCGCCACGATTTCCGCTCCGTGGCAGACCACCGCCACCGGCTTTAGCTTTTCGAAGAAATGGTGCACGATCCGCATCAGGTGCCCGTCGTAGCGCAGGTATTCGGGCGCGCGGCCGCCGGTCAGAAACAGCCCGGAGAATTCTTCGGGGTTCACATCACGGAACGCCGTTTCCGCCGCCAGGTGATAGCTCGGCGATTCCTTTGTCACTTCCCACCCGGGCGGGATCTCGTGCATCACCAGGTGGTAGACCTTCTTCTCCGGACCCGCCACCACCGCTTGATAGCCCTCTTCCTTCACGCGAAACAGCGGATACATCGTATCGAGTGCTTCCGCCGCGTCGCCAATCACAATCAGAACTTTTACCATAGAGTTCTTCCGTAGTTTATAACTGTCACATGGTTCGTAACCCGCGCCGTGTCTTTCTTGTTTCTCTCGGCGCGATCTACGCGATCGCTTTTGCTTCCTACGGCGGCCAGATTCGCGGGTTGAACGGGGCTCAGGGCATTCTCCCCATCGCTCCTTATCTGGAGACGGTTCATCGCGCCTTCGGCTACGCCGCCGTGTGGAAAGTTCCCACCGTGTTCTGGATCTCGGCGAGCGACTTCGCGCTCGAGGCGGTGTGCTGGCTCGGCGTGCTCGCGGCCGGATTCGCGATTCTGGGCATCTTCCGCCGCTGGGCGCTGGCCGCCTGCTATGTCCTCTATCTGTCACTGGCCACGACGGGGCAGGAGTTCATGTCCTACCAGTGGGACATGCTGCTGCTCGAAGCCGGATTCCTAGCTATCTTCTTCGACGAATCTCCGCTCGTCGTCTGGCTGTTCCGCTGGCTCGCGTTCCGGCTGATGTTCCTGTCAGGCGCGGTCAAACTCCTCAGCGGCGATGCGGCGTGGCGTGACTTGACCGCTCTCCAATACCACTTCTGGACGCAGCCTATCCCGAACCCGATCGCCTGGTACGTGGCCCATTTGCCCGATGCCGTGCTCAATGGCTTTACTGCCGCGATGTTCGGCGTCGAACTCCTCGTCCCGTTCTGTTTCTTCGGCCCCCGGCGCCTTCGCCTGACCGGTGCGGCGCTCACCGCGTTGTTGCAGGCCGGCATTCTGCTGACAGGCAACTACACGTTCTTCAATCTGCTTGCCATCGCGCTATGCCTGCCTGTGGCGGCGGAAAGCAAACGGGGACCGCAGAGCCGTTCCGCCATCGCGGCGGCGCTGCTGCTTGTTCCCCTCAGCGCGGCGCAGTTCTACGTGGGGCTCACGGGCGCGATGCCTCCCGTCTTCGGCACGGCCGTACAAGCTCTCGCTGCTTTCGGCATCGCGAATCCCTACGGTCTGTTCGCCGTGATGACCACCACCCGCCCGGAGATCATCGTCGAAGGCAGCGCCGACGGCATCACCTGGCTCCCGTACGAATTCCCCTACAAGCCGGGAGACGTCAACCGGCGTCCGCCGCAAGTGGCTCCCGGCCAGCCCCGCCTCGACTGGCAGATGTGGTTCGCGGCCCTCGGCGACCTTCAGCAGAACGGATGGTTTCTCAACTTTGCCCGATGCCTCCTCCGAGGATCGACGGACGTGCTCGCACTGATGGGGAAAAACCCGTTTCCTCACGCGCCGCCCCGCTACCTGCGGGCCGCGCTCTATGACTATCGCTTCACCAGCATGGCCGAACACCGCCGGACAGGAGCGTGGTGGACCCGGCGTTTGCTCGGCTTGTACATGCCCCCTGTCTCTATTGAGACGCTGGGCCCAACGCCCTAATCGTCGAAGATCAGCGTCAGCGGACCGTTGATGGTCGGGTCTTTGGATTCTTCCCGGTTGGCCGTGCAAATGTCGATGCGAGTGTAACCCTTGCCGGTGAAGGCGTCGCCTGTATCCACCACCCGAAACTCGATGGTCTGCTGGTAATCGTCCTCAATCTCCGGAATCTTCACCACCGTGCCGTAAGCAATCGGCAGCCGTATGTCCATTGCCACCGACACGTACTCCGCCCGGTTCTTCATGTATTCCTGAAGCGTGTTCAGCTTCGCCCCGAGGCGATCCTTGTAGCCGCCTTCCAGCATCGAGCCATGCGGATAGTATCCCGACCCCTGCGCCCGGTACTTGCGCTTCGCCATCTGATTTGCCCCTCCAACTCCGATAGCGGAATCGGCGGCAATTTCTAGCTCACGGAGGCGCTCACCGCATTCGATACCAGCCGCAACAGCCTCCCGCCGTCGATCGAAATAGGCCGGTTGGTGAGGATCACACACAGCACCTGCGATTCCGGATCCGCCCAAACCACGGTGCCCGTTGCTCCCGCGTGCCCGAACGTACTGGCGGACACCAGATCCCCGGCGTAGATCCACACGGTGGAGTGCGACAAAGCCCAGCCGAGTCCCCACGGCTTGTGCAGACGCGTGTTCTGATCGGTGGTCATGGCCGCAACCGTGGCCGGGCTCATCCAGCGCTTGCCTGCGGAACTGCCCCCGTTGAGGAACGTCTGCATCAGGATGGCCAGGTCGCCGACGGTGCTGTGCATGCCGCCCCAGGGATGGCCCATGTCGCGCCAGTAGGCGCTGTTGGCGCCGAACCGTTCGCGGTCTTCCCGGTTCCCCGTGGGCGATTCATACACCTGGACGGTGTCCTCGATGCGCCACCCCTGTTTCATTCCCAATGCGCTGTTCTTCATGCCGAGCGGTTCAAAGATCTCCTTCCGCTCGAAGTCGCGCAGGCGCATTTTCGTCATCCGCTCGACGATTTCGCCGGCGAGCAGGACGCCCATGCTCTGATAACGGAAGTCCTCCCGCGGTGTGTACAGCAAGGGCGTCTTGAACGTTCCGGCAACGAAGTTCGAGAGCGGCTCGTGCGCCCGGCGCAGCGCTGTGTTTTCGGGCAGCATGTCCGGAAGCCCCGAGGTGTGGCTGAGAAGGTCGCGCACCCGCACCTTGTTGCGCTCGCCGCCCGTGAACTCGGGCAGGTATTGCGAGACGGGGTCGTTCAAGGACACCAGTCCGCGCTCCACCAGCAGCATTAGCGCGCAAGCCGTCACCGGCTTTGTGATGGAAGCGAGCAGAAAAATGGAATCGGGCTTCACAGCGGGAGAATTCGCCTCTGGCGCGAGTCTGCCGTATCCCTTCTCCAAGACGACCTTGCCCCGGCGCGCCACCAGGATGGCCGCGGCACCCAGCTTTCCTTCCTTCACTTCCGATTCGAGAAGCGCCGCCGCTCTCTGAAGGCGCGGCGCAGATATTCCAACCGAAGCCGGTTCGGCCGGCTGCAACTGCGCCATGCCGGGCGCCGCCGCGGCCAGCACCATCCACATCACTGTTTTCATCTTGTTCTTCATTAGATCATCACAGGGACCGCAATGCGGCTTCGACGCGGATGCCACCACACGGGCAGCACGAGATCGGCGGCAATGACCGACGCGGCGTTGTAGCCGCAAAGACCCGTGATGTTGCCGCCCGGATGAGTGGACCCGCCGCACAGGTACAATCCGCCGACCGGCGACGGGTAGCGTCCCGAACCGGGGAAGGGGCGGTCGTAGCCTACCTAGGTCCAATACTGTTCATTTAGCAAGCAGAGCAAGGTGGGATAGGCCTCTGGCCTGTCTTCTTCTTGCTGACGTATTTCGTCTCGCCCCTCAAGTGAACAGTATTGGGGCTAGGCGATACCGAGTTCAAGACCGCGCCCTCCGCCAGATTCGGGGCGAATTCAGTCCACAGGTCGAGCAGCGCCCGGCCGCGCTCTTGTGCATTCAACTCCAAGTAGTACGGCGTTTTCACCCACATGAACGCCGTGTGCCGGCCTTCCGGCGCCTGGTGGGATCAAACAGCGTGGGACAAGCGCCCCAAAGCACGGGCGGTGGAAGTCTCCCCTGATACGCGATCCATGAATCCTCCATTGGAGCATGCCCGTTGCGATGGGCGTTCCCGCGCGAGCCTCTCCGTCATGCTCTCCGCGATGTGATATACGTTCATTGAGCCATGTCCTCATCGCACATTCTTCTCACTCTCTTTGCGCTGGCCGCTGCCGCCAACGCGCAGTCCGCCAAATCCCTGTTTGATGGAAAATCCCTCAACGGATGGGAAGTCCACGGCGCGCCAAGCTGGCAGGTTGAAAACCATGCCCTTGTCTGCACCGGCGCCGCCCCAAGCTGGATCGGCACGGCGGACACCTATTCCAACTACACCCTGACCCTGGAATTCCGCGGCGCCGAACGAGTCAACTCAGGCGTCTTCCTTCGTTCGCAAAAAGAGGGCCAGCCCCACATCACCGGATATGAATTACAGATCTGGGATTATCAGCCGGCGGGTTACAACACGGGCAGTCTCGTCGGGTCTCTCAAGGCATCGCCCGTCAAGATCAAGGCCAACCAGTGGAACCGGTATGAGGTGACGGCGCAGGGCGATCACTTCACGGTCATTCTGAACGGCCAGAAGATCCTGGATGCAAGCGACTCCAAGCACTCCTCGGGAGTCATCGGCTTCCAATGCCAGAAGGACAACCGCATCGAATTCCGCAATATCAAGTTGCGGCCGCGTTAAGCCGGAACCGGCATGAACCGTACCATCCTCGCGCTCAGCGCGCTGCTCGTGCCTGCGTCGCTTGCGCAATCCCCGCCTCCCGCCAACTACGACGAATCGAAAGCCGGGTCCTATATACTGCCGGATCCGCTCGTCCTCGCGAGCGGCAAGCGGGTGCGCAACGCAACGATGTGGCGCGAACAGCGCCGCCCGGAGATCCTGCGCCTGTTCGAGGAGAACATGCACGGGCACTCTCCCCCGCGCCCGCCGGGCATGACCTTCGATGTCTTCGACAAAGGGACCGCGGTACGCGATGGAAAGGCGATTCGCAAGCAGATCACCATCCACTTCACGGCGGATAAGAGCGGACCCAGGATGGACCTGCTGCTGTATGTTCCCGCCCATTCTCCAAAACCCGTGCCGGTGTTGCTTCATCTCAGCTTCACCGCCAACTCGCTCACCGTCGACGACCCGGGCGTCAAGGAGGGGCTTATCTGGAACCGGGAAAAAAAGTTGGTCCCGGCGAGCCAGGGCCGCGGTTTCGGCAAATTGCGCGTCGATGACTTCATCGCGCGCGGATTCGGTATCGCCACCGTCTACTATGGCGACATCGAACCGGACTTCGCCGGAGGTTTTCCGCACGGCGTGCGCGGCCTGTTTCTGAAGCCGGGCCAAACGGAACCAGGCCCCGGCGATTGGGGAGCCATCGGCGCCTGGGCCTGGGGCCTCAGCCGCGCCATGGACTACCTCGAGACGGATAAGAACGTCGATGCGAAGCGCGTCGCCATCGCCGGCGTCTCGAGGCTGGGCAAGACCGTACTTTGGGCCGGGGCGGAGGACCAGCGCTTCGCCATGGTCATAGCTTCCTGCTCCGGCGAAGGCGGAGCCGCACTCAGCCGCCGCAACTACGGCGAGACCATCAAGAACCTGAATACGAGATTCTCTTATCAATTTGCCGGGAATTATCAGAAATTTGGTGACCATCCGGACAGTCTGCCCGTGGATGCTCACATGCTGCTGGCGCTCATCGCGCCGCGCCCGCTGCTGTTGAGCACGGGCGACCAGGATCGATGGTCGGACCCCAGAGGCGAATTCCTTGCCGCGGTGGCGGCCGGTCCTGTGTACCGGCTATTGGGGAAGCAGGATCTCGGAACGGACCAATTCCCGCCGGCCGGGCAGCCCATCCTTCACACACTCGGCTATTCGATGCACGCCGGCGGGCACGGGGCTATTCCCTCAGATTGGGATGTGTTCCTCCAGTTCATGGAGAAATATCTGCGCTGAGTACCGCCGGACCAGGCCTGCGGACTTCGCGAACCGGTGAGGTTCTTATCACTGTTTGCTGCCCAGGTTTTTGAAGTTCCAGGCACAGTCCCTCGCCGATGAAGCCCAGTTGGAGGTAGGAGTTTCCCCATGAGGACCCCAGCAAGTTAACCAGTTGGGGCCGAGGACAGAAGGCCGCATTGCCGGAAATCCGCGCCGTTCCACAGCCCAGGTACTCCAGTCGATATAGGTGGTGCAAGGTCCGTACGAAAATCACCTCTCCCGGTGATAATTCGCTCAGATAGATTCCCTGCGCTTTGTCGCTTCGTGGTGTGCGCATCTTCCCCGATCCTTCCAATGCGTGATAATGCAATTCCCGTTCCGAAAGTGGAGAGCGCGCACATTTGAATCGCATATCCAATTTCGTTTGCTGGCTTTAGAGGGAAAGGGGTAAGCCGTGTCTTACTGGCATCGGGCGCGAAATGTGGTAAAAAAGACAGCCTTCAGGCCGTCAACGGCTCGATGGTAGATTGAAGAACTCACTGACCGTGACGGCCATGGCGGCAATGCGCGATGGAGCATCTCGCCGCGCTGCGGGCGACGACGCCGGCAAAACGAGAGCGGGCGCTTGGATGATGGGCGACGGATGCTGGCTTTATGACGGAAACGGGTAACCGCACCCTACGGTAATAATGACAGCGCTAGGCCGTTATCGGAGGCACCAGCGTCTTCAGGAATTCGTGCGCTACTTTGAACCCGCGCTTGAACTGCGGCGTGAAATCTGAACCGCTGTAGGCCGGATAGTAGAATTCATCCTCGTTTTCAATGTTCATCGCCCCGGTATAGCTGGCCTCCGCCAGCACGGAAAAGAACCCCTTCCAGTCCACTGATCCGTATCCCGGCACGCGGAACCGCCACCAGCGTGCTTTGTTCACTGGCTGTATGCCGGCGCGGCGCACGACGTGCCATAGGATCTCCGTATCCTTCAGGTGAACGTCGTGGATCTTGCTGACAAACTCGCGCGCCGCCGACACCGGGTCCATGAACTGCCACACCAGATGCGACGGGTCGAACTGCAAGCCCACATGCGGACTGTCGTGGAAGGCCTTGAACAGCGCCTCCCATCCCACTGGTCCGGTGGCGATGTTCGGGCCGCCTGCGTATGGCTCCCACAAAATGCGCACTTTATGCTTTTCGCAAAGCGGGAAGTATTTCTCCGTATAAACACGCTCGATTTCATCCACCTGCTCCGCCAGCGGCTTCTCCCGGATCGTGCCTGACTGTCCGCCGATGTTCGGAATTCCCAGCTTGCCGCACAACTCGATGCACCTGGCGGCGTACTCGTTCATCCGAGCGCGCTTTTGCGGATCGGGATCGATGTGGTTGCCGTCCACGGCAAGCGAAGAGACATGGATTCCCGAGCGCGCGATCTTCTCCTTGATCCTGGCGATTTCGGCGTCGTTCAGCTTGTTGGGGTCCAGCCGCAACTGCATGCTCGTGAAGCCTTCATTTTTGGCGAACTCGAGGTTCGCATCCGAGTACACGGCCAGCACGCCGAGGCGAGGCTTCCAGTTGGCGTATTCGCGGCGTTGCGCCTGCGCGGCTGCGGCCGCGGAAAATGCGCCGAGGGCAGCGCGGCGGGAGATGTTCATTTTCTGACGATACTGTGGCTGCTACTCATAGCGCAAGGCCTCAATCGAGTCCATCCGCGCCGCTTTGATGGCGGGGAGCAGCCCCGCGATCAGACCGACAGTTTCCAACATTATCGTCGAAGTGACCACCGCGAACCGCGAAATTCGCATGTGAATATCGCCTGTGCCGGTGGTGTCCTTGAACAGCGGGCCGAGGAGCGGCAGAGTTCCCAGGGTGTGGGTAGCGAGGTACCCGCCCAGCACCCCCAGCGCGCCGCCTAATGTCACAATCGCCATCGCTTCCAGAAGGAATTGCATGAGGATGGACCGCCTGGTTGCTCCAATCGCCTTGAGGATCCCGATCTCCCGCGTCCGCTGCGTCACTGAGACCAGCATGATATTCGCCAGCCCGACCCCGCCGATCGCCAGCGTCAACGTTCCGATGAACCCAAGCAGGATCTGCAACGCCTGGCCCATGGTGTCGATGATGCGCATGAATTCGTTGAACACTACAATCCCTACCGCGCGCTCGTCGTTCTGTGAGAAATTGTGCAGGCGCGCCAGAGTCTCGCGCACTTGCCGCACGGCTTCGTCACGGAAGACCGGATTGGCCGGCATCCACACGATGAACTCGGGATACTTGATGTCGCGCAGCAGCGTCGCTGTCTCATAGGGAATGAAGATGCACTCATTGTCCGGCGTGTTGTAGTTCGAAATCTGCGTCTTGCTCTTGAGAACGCCGGCCACGGTGAACCGCAGACCGTTCACATTGATCTCTTCTCCCTCCGGCGGGATCTCGCCGAAGAGCTTTTCCGCGGCTTTCGCGCCGAGCACCGCCATCCGCTGCTTGTGGACCTGGTCTTCCATGTTGAGCCAGCGTCCGGTGGACATGGTCATATTGCGGATGCGTCCATAGACCGGGTAGACCGCGCGGACCGTCATAGCCTGGGTGCGATAGCCGCGCACCACCGTCGCCCCGCGCAGCAGCACTTCCGGCGACACCGCGGCCACCAGCGGCACGGTATCCCGAATGGCGTCGACGTCAGTGAGTTCGAGCCGGATGCGGCGGCCTGCCCGTTCGCCTCCCGCCTGTGTCGATGTCTGCCCGCCGTACATCAGGATCAGATCCTGCCCAACGGCCCGGAACGCCGTCTGAAGCGCTGCGTGAAACCCGTCTCCATAGGAATAGAGAATGACGAAACAAGCCACGCCCCACGCCAGGCTGATGGTGGTGAGGATGCTCCGCTGGCGGTTGAACTTCAGCGCCTGTCCGGCTTCGTGAAAAATGCTTCTAACGTTCATAGCGCAGCGCCTCCACCGGAGTCAGGTTGGCCGCCCGCCAGGCGGGCCACAGCGCCGACAGCACGGCCACAATTGCCAGCGCCGAAAACGACCACGCCACGGTGGCTCCGTTGACGGGCAAGCCGGCAAAAAATTCGGGCATCGGAAAGGAATTCACGAGCGAGGCCAGGCCGTAGGCGGCCAGAAAGCCCACCAGTCCGCTGGCTGCGGCCAGCAGGATGCCCTCCACCAGAAAATCCGCCAAAATGCGGCGCCGCGTCGCGCCCACCGCCTTCCGCAGCCCGATCTCGCGCGTCCGCTCGGTCACCGACACCAGCATGATGTTCATCACGCCCACCCCGCCCAGCGTCAGCGTCACCAGGGCAATCACGCCCAGGAAGGCCTTCATGGAGACGAAAATGCCGTCCACGAGTTCCGCGTTCTCCACCGTGTCCCAAACATGCACCGCGCCGCCATCGTCGGCGTCAAACCGGTGGTTGCGGCCGAGCACGGCTAGCACCTGCTCCCGCGCCGCCTTCCATTCCCCCAGCGACGCCGGCTGGTAAATAATGTCATTCACGATGCCCGGCACGAAGTTCGGATCCTTCGGCGGCAGATCGCGCACCATGGCCGAGTACGGGACGAAAATCTTGTCGCCGTCCAAGCCGTTGTAGCTGCTGTTCTGATTTTTTTCCGGCATCAACCCGACGATTCGGAACGGCAATCCGTTGAGGGCGATCTCCGTGCCGAGCACCTGCCCGCGTGTGCCGAAAAGCTGCTTGCGCACATTGGAGCCCATGACGCAGACGCGCCGCCCGGACGCCTCGTCGGCCGGCGTGAGGAAGTGCCCTTCGGCAATCGGCGTCGTGCGAATCTGCGCGTAGAGCGGCTCGACGCCCAATCCGCTGAACGTCCCGCTGTTGTACGGGCTCACCGCCTGCACCTGCGTTTGCAACTCCCCAATCACGCGTCGCACCCGCCAGCACTCGGTCCGGATGGAGCGGATATCGTCGAAGTTGAAGCGAATCCGCCGCCCTGCCCTCTGTCCGCCGGCCTGCTTTTCCGTGCGGCCCGGGAACAGCAGCACCATGTCCTCCCCGAGTTGCTTGATGTTGTTCCGCTGCCCTTGCTGGAACCCATCGCCCATCGCCACAATCAGCACAATCGACGCCACGCCCCAGGCAATGCCGGCCATGGTGAGAAAACTGCGCAGCTTGTTCCGCAGCAGGCTGGAGATGACCTGGCTCAACAACTCGTGCAGATGTCCCATACGAGCCTCACTGGAGGATGACTTCCTGGCCCTCGACAATCCCTTTCATCACTTCTGTCTTCGAGCCGTTGCTGATTCCGGTCGCCACCGCCACGCGGCGCTTGCCGGTCTCGGAAGTCGGGTCCGGGATCTCCACCTCCGTGGACTTATCCTTCTTATAAAGGATGGCGCCCTCCGGAATTGCGACTACTCCCTTGTGCTCATCGAGCACAAGCTCCGCGTTTGCCGTCATCTCGGCGCGCAGCTTGCGCGACTCGTTCGAGATGGACACCCGCACCTCGAACGTGGTCACGTTGTCCTTTTCCACACCCATCGGCGAGATCTTCGTCACTCTCCCCTGGAACTTCTGATCCTTGAAGGACTCGACGGAGATCCGCGCCCGCTGTCCCAGGAACACCTTGCCGATGTCGCTCTCATCCACTTTGCCTTTCACGTAGACTTCGGCCAGGTCCCCGAGAGTCATGATGAGCGTGGCGCCCGAGCCCATCGTGAGGATGGAACTCACGGCGTCGCCCACCTCGCGCTCGCGTGAGAGAACCACGCCGTCAATGGGCGAAACAATAGTGGCGTTGCGCAGGTTCTCTTCCGCCTGCGCCAGCACGGCTCGCGCCTGTTCTCTCTGCGCTTCGGCGCGCGCGATGGCAGCCTTCGCTACCCCCAGATTGACAATCGCTGATTGTTGGCGGTTCTTCGCCATTTCGTAGTTTTTCTCCGCCTCGTCGCGCGCGCTCTGGGAGACCAGCTTCTCGCCGAACATCATCCGCGCCCGCTCCATGTCGCGTTTTAGAAAAGGCAGGTCCGGCCCGGCGGCTTCCACTTTGTAGCGGTCCAGATCCGCCACCGCCGATTTCACCGCCGCCTCGCCCACTTCGAGCGCCGCCTGCGCCTCGCGCACCCGCGGCCGCAGGTCATTCTCGTCGAGGGAACAGATCACCTGACCCTTGCGGACGACGTCGCCCACGTTGACCGGCAGGTTCTGAATAATGCCGCTGGCTTTGGATTTGATCTCCACCTTGGTGACAGGCTCCACCTTTCCGGTAGCCACGACGGACCGCACCAGGTCGATGCGTTCCGCTTTCACCAGTTTCTTGGGGTCGATCTTCGGGGTGCCGCGGCCGATTGCCTTGAGCGAAAAGAATGCCGCGGCGCCGAACAGAGGGAGAAGGATTGAGAAGGTATAGAGGAATCTCCGCCTCTTGCGATTCTGCGCCATGATAGGAATGCTCCGATTAGAGATACGAAGACGCCCGGGTGAAGGTTCGTTTATTTATCGCGCGGGCGAAAACGCTACTCTGATCTACATGAGGATGATGCGCTTCCCTTTCCTGCTTTTCTGCTTTGCCGCCGCACTTCTTGCGCAGCAGACCAGCGGCAAGATGCTCGGCAAGCCGGATGCCCCGATCCGCATCGAGTTGTTCAGCGACTACCAGTGCCCGGCCTGTAAGCAATTCCACGAGCAGACGCTCCGCCCGCTCATCGCCGAGTACGTGAACCGCGGCAAAGTCTACCTCATCCAGCGTGAATTTCCGCTCCCCATGCATGCGTTCGCCCGTGAAGCCGCCTGCCTTGCCGCCGCCTCCGAACAGGTCGGCAAATACCTTCAGGTCTCCGATCAACTGTTTCTCACCCAGCAGCAATGGACTGCCAACGGGGATGTCACCGGCGCCGCCTGCCGTGTGCTTACCCCGGCGGAGGCAAAGAAGGTGACAGCGCTTGCCAAGAGCCCCGAAATCGCCAAGCAAGTGGACGAAGAAATCCAGAAAGGTCAGGCCGAGAAGGTCACCGGGACTCCCACGCTGATCATCACCCACGGCAGCCAGCGCTACCCTGTCACGGGACCCATCAGCTATGCGGTGCTCAGCCGCTTTCTGGACAGTCTGATCAACTAATGGCCGCCAAAATCCGGCTCGCTCTACGTCTCATCCTGGCTGCGGTTTTCCTCTACGCGGCCTGGTCGAAACTCCGGCAACCCTGGCTGGTCTTCGCCATGTCCGTTGACAGCTACCAGATTCTGCCTCCGTGGATGGTGTTCGCCGTGGCGCGCACTCTCCCGTGGTTGGAACTGCTGCTCGGCCTGCTGCTTCTTGCGGGTATTTACCTCCGCTACGCCGCTCCGGTCTGTAGCCTGCTGTTGCTGATCTTCTATGCCGCTATGGTGCGCGCCTACCTTTCGGGACTCGGCATCGACTGCGGTTGCTTCGGGGTGGGGGAAGCGGTGAGTCCGGCAACGCTCGCCCGTGACGGCGCGTTGCTGGCGGGGGCGTTTGGGCTGTGCTTCCTGGTGTACCGGCGTGAGGGGTCAGGGATGCGAACTTCGGCATAACTCATCGAGATCAACAACTCTTGGCCGAAAGAGCAGGCCGGTTTGCGCCAGGATCCGGCTCTGCCTGCTATTTCTGGTGAATCCGACTTGACCGGTTGCCACCCACACAAAGTGTGCCGGCATTGCGTGAAGCGTCGCCGCATTGTGATGCAGCCACTTTCGTAACCAGTTGAGTTTGTCTATCACTGGCTGCACGTGACTCGAAGAGGCGGCGTGAATTTCCACCCATATCACGCGCTCGGAATTTCGCTTTGATTGATGACCTACACCGTAATCCCATCTTGTTGCGGATGGCTCGAGATCTCTGAGCGCGTCATCCACAGTAATGCTGCCGCGCAGGTTTCGCGGATTCCTCACCTTGATCTTGCCGCGGTCTCCTGCACCAACACCGCCGAGGCCGGAATGGAAGTGTGGCGCAAGTGCGGTACATTCCTCCACAGCCTGCCGGAAATTCACTCCCGCCCTCGATTGACAACCCGGGCCACCTCGTCTTGCACACGGGAACTGAACTCCGTCAAGCCGCCCCATCCCGCTTCATCCGGAATACCTGACGCTGGGTCGAGATTCGATATATCGACCGCTGTCCTGGCCGGGCGATCGAAGTAGTACACCCTCGTCTCCTGATGCAGAGCGGCTTTCCCTACGGCCAGCATGCCGGGGGTTGCCCGCACACCGAACATCCTCAAAACATCGGCGGGTTTCGCCTGGTTTTGGCGAAACACCCGAAGAGCCCAGACCAAATCGAGCACTTGCGGAGAATGGGTGGAGATACATACACGGTAGCCTCGCGCCACCAGATCGAGAACAATCACCAGCATCGCCTCAATCGCCTTTGGATGAAGACCCATTTCGAGTTCTTCGATGACTACCCATTTCAGCGATCCTCGCCGGCCTACCTTGGAAGGCGGCATCAGCCAATACAGACCGAGCAAGAGCGGGACGAATTCACGCTGCCCGGCTGACCATACCATGAACGGTAAGCTGGAGGAGAAAAGCGAAGTTTGGATTTTCCCATCGCGATTGCCCTCCTCGCTCAGCACGAGCCGCTTCTGTGCCCCGTGTTTTTCGACCTGGAGATGAAAACCCGAAAAAACAGCCTGTTTGAGCAGCCTCCGTATCTCGGATTTCAGCCGCCCGGGTTGAGGGAACAGATCTCTGCCCCCGAAACCGGCTTCCATCTGAATACGCAGCTTCTCGCTAAACTCCCGTACGATGAACGGGTCCCCCGGCCGGTATTCGCTGAATGGCCGCAGCCATCCCTCCCGGCTGAGTGCAAGTACTCGTTGGGCGGGGATAAAGAAGCACTTCTCTACGGCTTTGCCTTGCTTTGGCCTCACAAGCTCAGCAAAATCCACATCTTTTCCCAGCCACCTTACGGAACTCGCGGCATGCCAGATCCCCCTCATGCCTTCGCCAAAATACACGTCCAGGAAGTCGACCCATTTCCGATCCCAATCAAGTCCGGACTTTCTTAGCGCAGCCAGCACGGGACCCGTATCCAGAAGGAGTTTCAGGAATTGAAGGCAAATACTCTTTCCTGTGGCTTGCGGTCCGACGAGCACCGTCAGATCACCCATTCGCAGGTCGGCCTGCTGAACGGGCCCTACGTTCCGAATGGACAGTTCATAGGTCATTCAGAGAGTCT
Organism: Bryobacterales bacterium; assembly: GCA_020847975.1. GTDB lineage: Bacteria > Acidobacteriota > Terriglobia > Bryobacterales > Bryobacteraceae > CADEFT01. Next base: position 27,073 of record JADLBD010000029.1, read on the forward strand.
TCACAGGTGATAGTACGAGCCGCAATCACCTTGCTTCCCGCGGGCGCGCAGCATCGATCCCGTGTATCCTGGTGTTTATCATGAAACTCCTGCTTGCCGCCGCCCTCACGCTTGGAGCCTCCCTCTCGCCCGCGCAACAAGCCATTACCCCCACCGCCATACAGCTCAACAAGGATTTCGACGGCGATTCCGCGCACTGGAAGCAGCGCTTCGAGCACGAAGGCCGCGCCATCTATGACAAGCGCTTCGAGATTCTCGACGCCATGGCGCTCAAGCCGGGGATGGACGTCGCCGACATTGGCGCCGGCAGCGGACTCATCTCGCGGCTCATCGCCCAGCGTGTCGCACCGGGCGGCACGGTCTATGCGGTGGATGTCGCCAAGAGCATGGTCGATCTCATCGCCAAGACCGCGCGGGAGGAAAACATCACGAATCTCAAGGCCGTCCTCGGCGACCCGCACTCGCCCAAGCTTGCCCCGAATTCGGTGGATGTCATTTGCATCATCGATGCCTACCATCACTTCGAGTTTCACGAGGATATGCTGGCGGAGATTAAGAAGGCGCTCCGCCCGGACGGCATGTTGCTGCTCATCGACTTCAAACGGATCGAGGGCATCTCGCGCGAATTCATCCTCAAGATGGTGCGCGCCGGAGAGGGCACCTTCACGGACGAGTTCCTCAACGCCGGCTTTGATCTCATCGAGCGCCGCGACGATATGTTCCCGGAAAACTACCTGCTGAAGTTCAAACACCGCCGATCCGCGGCAGAAAATTCATCCGCGAGCCGCTGATTGGAACCGGCCGGCGTCTACTTCTCAAATCTCCACGGGCTCGAACTTCGGTAGCAGCACATGCAACAGCACCCAGGCGATCAGATACATCAACCCCGCGATCACAAACAATGGTCCGTAGGCTCCGTGCGAGAAGTCCAACCAGTAGCCGATCAGCGGTGATACCAGCATTCCACCGATTGCTCCCCCAAACCCTCCCAACCCGACCACGGACCCCACCGCAGACCGCGGGAAGACATCCGACGCCAGCGTGAAGAGGTTCGCCGACCATCCCTGGTGCGCGGAAGCCGCCAGGCTGATGAGCGCCACCGCCAGCCATACGCGCTCCCCCGTGAACATCAGCAGCGAGACGGGCACCACGGCCGCCGCGCAAACGAACATGGCCGTCTTGCGGGCCGATGTCAAAGCCCAACCTCTCTTCAGCAGGGCCGAGGACAGCCATCCGCCGCCCACCGAGCCGGCATCGGCCAGCAGGTAGATGACAATCAGCGGTGGACCTAACTGCGTGATGTCGAGCCCGTACTGCCGGTTCAGGAATCCCGGTGTCCAATAAAGGTAGAACCACCAGATGGGGTCGGTGAGAAACTTGCCGATGAGAAACGCCCACGCCGCGCGCTTGCCGAGCAGTCTCACATATTTCACTTTCCGCGGGGTCTCCTCTTCGCGGTCGGAAGCAATCAACTGCCTTTCCCCTGCGCTCAGCCTTCTGTGCTCTGCTGGCTCCCGGAAAAGCGCCAGCCACGCGATAATCCAGAGAAAGCCGAGGCTGCCGGTGACGAGAAATGCGGATCGCCACCCGAACGTCGCGGCCAGGTAGGGAACCATGAGCGGCGCAAGAATGGCGCCCACGTTAGACCCGCTGTTGAATATGCCCGTAGCCAGAGCGCGCTCCCGTTTCGGAAACCAATCAGCTACAGTCTTGATCGCCGCCGGGAAGTTCGCCGCCTCGCCGATGCCAAGGCAGAAACGGGCGATCGAGAATTGCGCCGCCGAACCGGCAAGCGAATGCGCCATGGCGGCCAGCGTCCACACGAACACAGCGGACGCATAGCCGAGCCGTGTGCCCATCCAATCCATCAGGCGTCCGGCCAGCGGCATCATCAGGGCGTAGGCGGCATTGAATGCGGAGAGCATCCAGCCGAAGTCCGCTTCCGACCAGCTCATCTGCTTTTCGAGAACCGGCTTCAGGATCCCCAACACCTGACGGTCGATGTAGTTTACCGTGGTGGCGAAGAACAACAATCCGCAGATGTACCAGCGTAAATGAGGGATGGCGCCGGTATTCGGCGCGGATTGTTTTTCGGCAATCATTTTAACCTTGCCCACGCCTGGAAGTTCGTCCGGAACAGGCGTGTGATGTCGCGGTGAATGTCTGCCTGCGTCACGGCGCGTCCGTCCTCCATCAGCAGGCGGTATGAGTTGGCGAGAACCGGCGTCAGCGTGCGGCGCGTGTTCTTCCATTTATAGATGACCTGCTCGAGTACGCGCGCGTCGGAGTGCTGCGGAATGAAACTCGTTCCCAGCATCTCCAGGCGTTCCCGCGTAATCTCCTCGACCACCGAGGGATTGTTCAGAAACCACCAGCACCCGAAGGGCATCAGGTTGCGGAACTTGCGGGCGTAGACGCAGAGCTCGTGCTGGTTTTCGCGGCTCAACAGGCTGGTCAGAAAGCGGTTCGAAGGAAATTCCACCGAAAGGCGCTCGAGCGAGCGCAGGTCCGCCTTCCCTACGCCGTCGCCCGCCAGGCGCAAAGCCGGGTTCACCTGGTAGCGAACGCCGATCATCAGCGACAACGGAATGTCGAATTCCCGGCAGGCGGGAATCACGGCTTCCTTCAACAGCCGCCCGCGAATGCTCTCCTCGGGGTACTGAAAGGTGTCCGGCAAAGAGACGGCCATGTACACCGGCTGCATTCTGACGCACCAATCCGCAAGGAACCGGCGCACTTTCGCGATGCTCTCTCCCGACGCCTCCGCGTCCACTCCGTAGCCTTTGGAGGCGAGCACCTGCCAGTGATCCGTCCACTTATTCAAGACGCGATCGAGCCGCAACACGGGATGAAACTTCTTGTTCCCCCGCGCTCCCGCCTCCCACAACGGACCTTCGGCCGGGTCCAGCGGATCGTTCGTCATCACGGCTTCGCTGATTCCCGCAAGGCGAAAGACATGATCGATGTGCTCTTCTAACTTCTGACCGGCAAAATACTCCCGGGCCGCATTCAGATTGGGCCCCTCGGTGGGAAGTCCGAGCGCTTGCAGCACGGCCACAACGCCGCGTGCCGCCTCGGAGACCGGCGCGTTCTCGACAAACAGCGTCTGCCAGATGAGGTCCGCCTGGCTGCGCTTTGGCATGGTCCAATATTCTTCCGGCGTGACGGAAGACGAACGGTAGAGTTCCGCTTCCAGGTAGTGGTAGGTTATCAACTCTTCGATGCCCCACAATCCCAACGCCCCGAGCGCGGGGGCAAAGAGGTGCGTATGCATGTCGATGAATGGTACGCGGGCTAACTCCTCCGCAACCCTATTTTCAATCGCCTCGGGCTCGATGGAAGGATTCGGCGGGAACGATACGGGTGGGTCCACGTAGCTGGAAGTGCTCATTAACGATAAGTCTCCAGGAGGCGGAGAAGGATGGATCTCCGCATAGAACCAAACTATACGTCCGCGCGCGTGGTGTAGTCAAACCGGGAATAGCGAAGAGTCCATTCAGAAAATCTGAACCGTCGCCGGCGCGTCCGGCGGATTAGAATTGTTATTCATGCTGATACTTGACCGCTACTCTCTCGGTGTGGGCGACCGCTTCGCGCACCAGGCCAAGGCGCAGTTGCGCGCCTGCGTCCTGGCGGCGAAAAAAGGCATCGCGCTCTCCCCCGTGTGGAACAAGTCGTTCCGCGAACACGGCATCGTCGGCTCCCAGCCGCAAAGCGTTCGCGACGCGGCCGATGCTGCGGTGAAGGCTTTGGGCTGGAACAAGCCCTACCATGTCGACGCTGACCACATCAACCTCGACACCGTCGGCGGATTCCTCTCCTCGAGCGACTTCTTCACCATCGACGTTGCCTCGGCCATCGGCCAGCCTGCCCCCGAAACGGAAGTGCAGGCGTTCCTGAAGCGGCATCCCGAATTGTCGGGTGACATGGAGGTGGAGGGGCTGCATGAGCCCATCCGCTTTACCTCAGACGGCGTGGCAGGAACCGTCGCCCAGTATCTGGCGGCGGTGATTCAGGCCGGCCGAATCTACCAGCACATCGAGCAGCAGAAGGGCGCCGGGACATTCATTACCGAAGTCTCCATGGATGAGACCGACGCCCCGCAAACGCCGCCGGAACTGCTCATCATCCTCGCGGCCATTGCGGATTACGGCATCCCCATCCAGACGATCGCCCCCAAGTTCACCGGCCGCTTCAACAAGGGCGTGGATTTCGTGGGCGACCCTCAGGGTTTTGCGCGGGAGTTCCTGGCGGACCTTGCCGTCATCGCCCATGCCGTGAAACGCTATTCCCTTCCGGCCAACCTGAAACTGAGCGTCCATTCCGGCAGCGACAAGTTCTCCATCTACGGGGCGATTCGCGACGCGGTTTCGCAGACCGGCGCCGGTGTTCACGTGAAAACCGCGGGCACCACCTGGCTCGAGGAGATCATCGGGCT
>JADLBD010000030.1 GCA_020847975.1 Bryobacterales bacterium
GCAAATGGGAAGTCTACGGACTGCACGGGCAGGTCGCCTTCTTCTACATCAAAGACCTGCGCATCGATAATTTCCGCTGTCTCGACCTCGGCCGCCTCCAGTACGCCATCCACGTCTGCACCTTCGAGGACATCCTCGTCGACGGCGTACACATCGAGGGAGCCAAGGACGGCGTGCACCTCGGCCGCGGCAAGCGCTTCACTCTCCGCAACGGCACGTTCGAAACCGGAGACGACGCCGTCGCCCTAAACGCCCATGACTACTCCGTCGGCAACCCGGAACTCGGCTGGATCGAAGACGGCGTCATCGAAAACATGCACGACCTGCCTAACCCGCGGCGCCAGATCGGATACTTCTGCCGCATCCTCGCCGGAGCCTGGATCGACTGGCGCCCCGGCATGGATGTGCAGCAATCCGATACCGTTGTCTCCGAAGGCCGGCTCTACCGCGTGCAGGCCCAACCCGACGGCACAGTCTACAAATCCCTCACACGGCCCGTCCACAACAGCGGCCGGAAGGTGCTCGACGGCATCCCATGGGGCGTCGTCCAGCAGGACGTCACCTACACCGCCGGCGTCCGCAACGTCGTCTTCCGCGATATTTTCCTGCGCAAGCCGCGCACGGCGTTCTCCGTTCACTTCGACAACGACAGGTACAGCCGCTCCTACTATCCCGGAGCCCCGGTTCCCCGGCAGGAAAACATTCTCCTCGAAAATGTTCGCGTGCTCCACGAATCCCCCGCAAACCTCCTGCAAATCCGCACGCCCGTCGACACGGTGACCATCGCCAACTCCACCCTGCGCGATTCCTCCATCACCTTCTTAAGCAACAAGGCGATGACGAACTATGGCAAGACACGCATCAACATCACCGGCTGCATCTTCGCGCACCCGGGCGCGCTCAACCTTGTCGTGAACAAGGTTCCCGGCAAGACCATCGTTCTCAAAACCACCGGCAGCCTCGAGCTTTCTGACAAATTCTCCGCCGCGGTGGTCCAGGGAGACGGCAGCATCGCCGTCGAATCGGATCTCACCGGACTCCGGAAAGCTTAACGCCGCTGCCCGCGAATCATCCGGCCGGCTTCCCTCAGCGTTTGTACATCGATATCCCGCAGTCTGCCGCGGTAATCGGGCCCCACGTCGAGCGAAAAAAGGTTCCCGTATTTCACTGCTCCCAGATAGTCCTGGTAAATCTTCTCCGCCGGAAGTGTCAGCCGGTCATGCTCCGGCAGCGAATAAAACCACTGCGCACCGCCCTTGTGCTCGGGCAGAATCGGATAGGTGAACTCCGCCACCCGGTAACTGCTCGAGGGCGCGTCGCGCATGTATGGGCCCGCCGCTGTCTGGTCGTTCAGCGGACCCGGGCGTCCCTTCTCTCCCAACCGCAGATCCGCGCCTTCCTGATCCCCGTGATTGAACCCCACGAAACAATTGGGCTGAAGCGATTTGACAAACCGGACCGTGTCCCGATGGCTCAGCCCGCCATCGCCGACCGCATGGTCGAACCAGATGAACTCGATGGGACCGTAGCCGGTGAGCAACTCCTTCAGTTGCGCCTTCTTCATCTCCGGGTTCGATCCTCCCTTGCCCGGCTTGCCATCCTCCGCCCCGGGCCACGTCCAATCGCCTTCCGAGAAATACAGGGCCAGCTTGATCCCATGCCGGTCGCAGGACTTCCGCAGTTCCGCCAGCACATCCCGCCCCAGCGGCGCGCGCGTCACCTTTCGCTCCGTCGTCTTCGTATCCCAAAGGCAAAAACCGTCGTGGTGCTTGGTGAGGAACAGAATGTACCCCATCCCCGCCTCCTTCGCCGTCCGCACCCACTGTTCCACGTCCACTTCCTTCGCGCGGAAGAAGGAGACATCCTTCACGCCCGGCGTCCATTCCTTACCGGAAAACGTGCTGAATGACCAGCAGACGAACATGCCGAACTTCAGGTTCTTAAGCTCCCGCACCCGTTCGTCACTGACAGGCGCCGCGGTGCACACGCCCGGCGCCGCGAATGAGATCGCTCCGCAAACAAACTGCCGTCTGTTCATTCCGCTTCTCCTCTCTCGAATCTGCTCAGCCCGCATCAGCGCGCAACCCGCAGCAGCGCCGCTCCCGCTGCCGGAATCCGCACGGACTCGCCTTCCCCCGTAACCCGCGAAACATCGAGGCTCGTCGTAACACCGCCCTCCACCCGCTGAACGGAACCGAGCGGCCGCAGCGGCGCCGCCAATTTGCCCGGATCAATCCTCACCCGCGCCTGCCTCGCCTCCGAACCGGTGTTCCCCAGCAGAATCCATGCCTCGCCTTCACGGCTGTAGACAGCCGAAATACAATCCGGAGCGTCCACCCTCACCGCGCGATTGCGCCAGTCCTCGAATTGATACCGCGTCAGATCGCCGAGCGGAGCCAATATCTTGTAGAGAGCGTTCGCCTCCTCGCTCGCCGGCCATGGAGCCACGCCCGTAAGAAGCGTTTCCACCGCGAAAACTTTCCGGAGATGCTCCGGCGCGCTCTGGTCGATGCTGCCATAACCGATGACGCCTCGCGAACGCGCCCCCGCAAAGCTCCACTCCACCGGCATTTCCTGCACCGGAGGCACTGACCGCGACAGCTTCCCATAGCCCCATTCCATGCCCACCACGCGATCGGCAAAATTCTCCGTCGCAAACATCGGAGCCATCGTGTTGTGCACGATCACCAGGCCCTTCGGACCCACCCGTTCCCGCGTCCATTCCATGAGCTCGAGCAGTTCGTCCATGTCCCAGTGCCCGGTTGGCGAAAGCGCGAGCGTTCCCGACTGTCCGGAAACACCGTTCGAACGCTTGCCGGCATGCAGCGGGTTGTTGCAGTACAGCGCCACGTTCCAGTCGTAGTAAACACCGTCCAGCTTGTGGTTCTTGAGCACCGTGTCGATGTTCCGCTCCAGTGTCTTCAGCCACCCCGACTTCAAACACATCTGCGCGCCGTATTCGCCGTGCCGCGTCAGATTATGATGAAGCTTTCCGGTGTCGTCCGGCTTGCGTCCCCATTCCTCCCCGTGGTCCTTATAATCCTGCGTCGTCGGATGCAATTCCTTGTTCGAAAAATACGTCGCCACCCGTATCCCATGCGCGTGACAACGGTCGATCGTCCGGTCGTACTTCTTCATCTCCTCCGGCGGATACGGCGGATACGATCCGTCCCGCCAAAACAACCCATCGCCCAAAGCGTCTCCGTCGTTATGACAATGAACCGTCCGAATGCCCGAGTCGGCCCACTGCTTCACCTCCTCCTCGCTTACCCACTTCCCTCCGTGCGCCCCGAACGAGGTATGCAGCCACGTCGGATTCGCGTGCCCTTCCAGAATCGGCACGCCCAGATAACTGTCGAATGTCCACGTCCCGCGCGCCGGAACCTGCCCCGTGATATCCAGCGGGTTGACCGTCACGCTGACGCCCAGCGGGGTGATGCTCGCGGATACGCCGCACGACCCGGCCCCGGGCTTCCCCGCCGCCTGATAGTCCCACTGCGCCAGATCATCACCGGTGAACCATTCAATCCCCTCGATTCCCGGATTCGTCAACACCAGGTAGCGCGGCACGAATCGCGTTTGCAGCGGCGGATCAAAATAAGCTCCCGCCCGCTGCTTCCGCCACTGCATCACTCCGAACGACACCGGCGACACCCCCTCCTGGTCCGCAATGCCCTGGCGGTAGCCGTATTGCTCCAGGCTCGGGTCGAACACGGCGGACAAAACGCTCACACGCCGAACGTCGGTAGACTTCTCGCCAAAGACGAATTCCCGCCGCACCTTGACGTAGCCCCACCGGTACTCATAGCGTGTCCGAAGACGGATGCCCGAATCCTTTCCTCTCGCGCTCAACAGCCGGCAGGTGACCAGCACCACTCTCGCCTTGCCTGACCTGTCCAGCGCCACCTCCGGCGAAGCATCGTTCTGAGAGTGGAAAGTCTCTCCCTCCGCCGTCGCGACATACGCATCGACGGGCTTCACCAACAGGTTCTTGGAGGACCCGTGGGTATACGCCACCAGCGAGATCTCCGCCCCGCGCTTCAACTCGTGCCGAAATGTGTAATAAGCGGTGGAAAGAGTGAGCGTTCCTGCGGCATCCTGCCGCTCCACGGTATATTCGCCCGGCCACGTGCCCGACTGCCCGCGCACAGGTCCGGCAATGCCGAAAAGGCAGCCTGCAAGCCAAAGATAGAAAACAGGAGTTCTGGTGGGCATGATCATTCCGACTGTATATCATTTTTCGCCGGATCAGCGATTCATCAGGAAGGTATCTCTCGTGACGCGCAATCACTGAAGCGGCCGCGCCACGGATTGTAAAATCGCGACAGCCACCGCAACGCGGCTTGCTCTGGGGCCTGCCTTTGAGATACTTTGCGCTCTATGCCCATATATAGGTATCCGTTCCTCCTTTTGTTTTGCGCGGCGGCCTTCGGGCAAGCGCAACCGCGCGGTTGGCAGCCGCAGGATTATCAGGCCCGGCAAGACCCGGCCTCCGGTAAAGTGTCGCTCTCCACGCCGTACTACCGGTTTCAGCATGACGCCCGGCGCGGCGGCATCATCGATGCCGTCAGCCTTACGCACGGACGCGCCCGGAACCTGCTGATCCAACCCATGGAGTCGCGAGTCCGGCTCATGGTGAAACGGGACGTGAGCGCCGGCCAGAACCCCAGCCGCATGGCAAAGCGCGACGTCTACAGCGATCTGAACGATCCCGCGCCCGTCATCTCCCTGACCGGCAGTGGAAAGTCGCCTGTTGTCACGGTGGATGCCGCGCTGATGGATCAGGCTGGTAAGCCATCGGGTATTCGTGTCAAAACGACCTATAGTTACCGCTGGGGTTACGTCAAGATCCGGCGCCAGTTCATCGCACCCAAGCCGGTCAGTGTAATCAGCGCCAGTCTCCTAACGGCTACTTTCGATCCGAGCCTCGAAGATTACGGGTGGCGTCCCGCCGTTTCAGAGGAGATGGGCAACAGCCCGCATACCTGGCAGAACGGACAGATTCGGGAGTGGGGTAAGATGCGCGCGGGAACTCATTTCGACCTGCCTTTCCGCACTCGCTACGTGCCGCGCTACCTGGTGCTGGCCAACCAGAACGTCGAAGGCATCGAGTGGTTCATGTCCGATGATCTCGCCCAGTTCGACTACCAGATGACGGGACAGCCCGGAACCGGCTATTGCGAGTTGAGCGCCGGTAATACGCCATTGGGCATTAACGTCTCCATCGATCCCGTCAACCTGCCATACCAGCCCTATCTCGCGCGCGGCGGCTACATCACGTTGGAGGGCACATACACCTTCGACTATTATCTGGCCATACCCATCCTCGAAGGCCACGCCCAGAAGCCCTGGCTGCATGAGTCACTACGCGGCGTACGCTTGGACGCCAAAACGGAGATCAGCGAAGAAGGCATCCGAAAATGGGCCGAAGCCGGAGTGCGCGAGTTGACCATCCATAACGACGGTGATGCGTACCGCGATGGCCTGTTCTGGCGCGATGGCAGCTATCCGCCTTATCCTCCCGAGACCATGAAGAAGATGGACGCTTTGCTCGGGTGGTGCCGCAGGAACGGCGTTCGCATAGCTCCTTATTTCTCGAACCATGAACTCCACCAGAGCACAAGGGAATTCAAGGAGCACGGCGAGGAATGGGGCCGCAAGCCCGACGATCAGGCCAACCTCCGGCCCAACTACTATTACGGCGCCCACATGTGCCTGAAATCCGGCTGGCTCGATTTCTTCAAGTTCTCCGTGGATCGAGTCCTTAAGAATCATCCTTTCGAGGGCGTGTACTATGACTGGAACGTCGCTCTTTTCTGCAACAACCCGCGCCACGTGGGAAAGACGTCTTCAGGCGTCAACGGCGGCCGGGGTCTCGCGGCCCTGGCGCTGTCGCCCACGGGCCACTGGGATATCGATGAATTGATCCAACTGGCGGAATGGACACGGGAGCGCGTGGGCCCTGACGGCCTCTTCATTATTCACAACACCCTCGTGCCTATGTACGTGACGGAGAATTTCTCCGACCACGTCGTCGGCATGGAATTCAGCTACGGGCGCATTTCCACCGCTATGCCACCCCTTGAAGATCTCCCGCTCGAATGGGCTTTCGCCGGCGCGCGTTCCCGCGGCGTGATAGTGACCGGAACCGTGTCGGAGAATGCGCCGCGCCGGATTCTCCGTCTACACGCCTTGGCGGGGCTGATGACGGCGGTCACCCCATGGCGCGCCAATGACGAGGCTATCGAGTTAGCCGGCAAGCTCCGGCCGCTGGGGGATATTGAAACCTATCAATTCCAGGATTGGCGCAATAATGCCGTCAAACTCGAGTCGCGCGGCTGCTACTCGGCCTTGTACAGCCGCCCCGGCGAAACCTGGGTGTTGCTCGCCAACTTCAACGCCGAACCGCGGCAGGTGGTCTACAGCATCGACGCGGCCAAGTTGCCCTATCCTCTGAGTGCGGGAAGCAGTCGGTCCGGTGAACGAATTACACTGCCCGCCGGCGACGTCACGATTCTCCACCTGCGGGAGTAGCGGGTCCCGCCCCTCCGGTCACGCCGCCGCCCAAAGAAGAGGCGGCGGCCTCCACCACTTCACGGTACACCAATTGCTTGGGCGCCGCGCCCACAAGATGATCCAGTGGCCTGCCGGACGCGGTTTCGGCCATCGCACAGCATCCTAGAATGAAAGAGGAACCATGTGGAGGCCATCGACTCAACTTGGTCCCTGCCCGGTTCTGACCGTAAGAACTTTGTTCGACTTCCATAGGAGGACAACATGGCGACGCCGTCCGGACTTCGAGATAAGCTGAGGGATCTCGCCCTCTTCCCCCCTACGTCCATGCCGGTTCTGAGCGTGTATCTCAATACCCAGCCGGATCAGCACGGACGCGACAACATTTCGCCCTTCCTGCGAAAGGAACTGAAAGCCCGTGCCGCCACGTATCCGCCGAATTCGGCCCAGCGGCGGAGCTTCGAGCAGGACGCCATACGTATCAGTTCGTGGGTGGACACCGATTTGCGGCCATCTTCCAACGGAGCCGCAATCTTCGCCTGCTCGGGAGCCGGCAGCTATTTCGAGGCGCTTCAGTTCGCTGCGCCCTTTCATGCGAACCAACTCTACGTCTACCACCAGCCGCACCTATACACCCTCGCGAAACTCTCCGATAGGCATCGTTCCTATGCCGCTGTTATTGCGGATACGAACTCGGCGCGCATCTTTGTCTTTGGGCTCGGACGCACACTCGGGGTTGACAGCATAACGAACGTCAAAGTGAGAAGCCGCTCGTGGATCGAGGGCTGGTGGCTCCGGCGGGCTCAATTCAAGGTCGAAAACTACCAGTTGCGCCACGCCAAACAGATTGTGGAGCATCTCGATCGCGTCGTGCGCGAGGAGGACATCGATCATATCATCGTCGCCGGCGACGATCTGATCCTGCCGATCCTGCGCCGGCAACTCCCCCCATCTCTTACCGCTAAGATTGTCGATGAAATGAAGTTGGACATCTCTGCCCCGGAACACGAGGTCTTCCAGGCCACGATAAAAGCGATACAGGAAGAGGACGCGCGTACCGATGCGGAGAGCGTCCACGCCACGATCGATGAATATCGGGCTGGCGGGTTGGCCGTCATCGGAGTGCATGACGTACTCGCGGCCCTGTCCAACGGCCAGGTTCACACCTTGTACCTCAGTACCGCACTTGAGCGTATCCACCCGGAGGCGGAGGGTCTGCATCCCGCGCTCGCACCGTCGCTTGCCGAACTGCCGGCAGGCAGCGGCGTAAAGGTGTCCGACGAAATGGTGACGCGGGCCTATCAGACCGGCGCGCTGGTTCGGCTAATCGAAGATCCGGCGCTCCTGGCCCACGTGGGCGGTGTGTGTGCAGCGCTCAGATACCGGCTGAATGGAGTGCAATAGGATTGGTGATCGTGGGCTATGCTTCCACGGTGACGAACGCCGGCGCCCCTCTCACCCTGAGAACCGGGCAGGCGACTCGCGAATCATCGCCTTCATCCCTGTTCCTTGTTCGCGGACCCCTCCGAGTTGACCCCCAACTCCAGGATCGGGAGCAGTGCCGGCAAGCCAGGCGGGGATGATGCCTTGCTCGCCGGACCGGCGAGAATCAGCAGCGCGCCGTCAATCCGCAAAGTGTTTTCGATCGGGACCACCACCTGCCATACTGCCGCTTTCATCAGCGCCGGCGGCCTCTCCCAAGCATCATGCCGCCGGTGCCCCCGCCGGCTCCAGGTAAAACATCTCCTTCCCGTCATCGTAGGCAAGAAGCTCCCCGTAGCGGCCCCAATCCACCGCGATCTGCATCTGCCGCTCGATCTCCTCAGCGAGGATTTCGTGCTCCAGTTCCGCTTTGATGTCACTCCAGGGGATCTGCTGGAGCTCCGCTTCTCGCAGTTTGTCGAGCAGCCATCGAATGAGCGGGAGCCGTCTCACCCGCAGTGCAAAGATCGCCTTCCGGGCGGCCACCCCGGCTTCCGCAAACGTCTCGCCGAGCGGCGTCAGAGTCATGTCGCCCTGGGCGATCGTCGCAAACCCCAGTAGTTCCGCCGCTTCGGTCAGCAGCAGCATGTGGTCCGAATCGAGCTTCAGTTCATCCGTCAGGCGGTAAATATCCATGTGCGGCCCTGGAAGCTTGACAAGGTATTCCATCAGACCCTCGATGTCGTTGATGTGAACCTCGGGCAACAATCGAAGGCGCCCTTCCCCTGGTGCTGCCCCCAGTTCCACGTGCTCCGGCTGCGTCTGGCCGGCCATGGTCGTGTACACCCGATCCACCGTTTCGAGAAACGCCGTTCCTTTCCGGAACCTCGGCCGCCGCAGGCCCACGCCAAAGTCGGCGATCACGCGCCCGGGATCCTTTTCCATGATCACGATGCGGTCAGCCATATAGACCGCTTCTTCGATGTTGTGAGTCACCAGCAGAATGGCTTTCGTCGGCAAACCGCCGCCGGTCCACAAACCGATCAATTCTGTTCTCAGTGCTTCGGCGCTGAGAACGTCCAGGGCCGAAAAGGGCTCATCGAGGCACAGCAATTCCGGGCTCACGGCCATCGCACGCGCGAATCCCACTTTCTGCCTCATCCCTCCCGACAACTCGCGAGGATACGCTGTCTCGAACCCGTCCAACCCGACCTTGTCGAGCAGATCGAGCGCCCGCGGCTTGGCCAGTTTCTCCGGCACGTGGCGGGCCCGCAGCACCACTTCCACATTCTCGAGAACCGTGAGCCACGGGAACAGCGCGAACGTCTGGAAGACAATCGTGGCGTGGGGATTGATGCCGCGCAGTGGCTGCCCCCGGTAAAGCACGCGTCCCTCCGACGGAGCCGTCAGCCCCGCCACGATTCGCAGCAGCGTGCTCTTCCCGCATCCCGACGGCCCCAGTAGCGCCACGAATTCACCTTCGCAAATCTTCAGATGCACATCCTGTACGGCGAGAAACTGCTTCCTCCGCGCGCCGTAGTAGTGGCTGATGTGGTCGAGTTCAATCAGTGCATCCGAAGCCATGCATTTACTCCAGGCGGTAGCGCTCCTCGGCAAGCCGGTAAAGACGCTGCCAGACCAGTCGATTGACGGCGACCACCGCAAAAACCATGGATAGCGTCGCCGAGAGCAGGAGAGGGTAATCTCCCTGCGCCGTTGCTCGAGCGATGGCCGAGCCGATGCCCGTTACCGCGTGGGCGCTTCCCCCAAACTCAGTGTATTCGGCGACGATGCTCGCATTCCAGGCGCCCCCGGCTGCGGTGATCAGGCCCGTGACGATGTACGGAAACAGCGCCGGAAGAGTCAGTACCCGCCACCGCTGCCGGCGGCCCAACCCGAGCAGCAATGCCGTGTGTTTCAGATCCTGCGGCACGGCCGATGCGCCCGCAATCACATTGAACAGTAAGTACCATTGCGTTCCCATCAGCATCAGCGCGATGGCGGCGATGTTCAAACCATTTGGGAGCTCGAGCAATCCTAGCAGCAGGATCGGAAACAGAGCCGTAGCCGGCACCGATGCCGCGATCTGCACCAGGGGCTGCAGCACCGCCGCTACGCGGGGTTTGCTGGCAATCAGGACGCCAACTGGCACGGTCCAGGCGAGCGCGATGAGGACCGTTGCCAGTACTCGTCCTGCCGTTGCCGCGAGTCCCTCCACAATCGCTCCCCATTGCCGCCCGGGAACCTGCGCCAGCAGTATCGCCGACGAGTATGCGCCGTAGATGAGTATGCTCCCGCCAAGGCCGGCAACCGTGAGCCAGGGCCACCGCGAAGGCGCTTCCACGCTATCCCGCTTGTCCGCGGCGGCCCGCGTGGCGGCGCGGTCGAGCACCCGCGGCAGCCAACTCAAGAGCCGCCGCACGACAGGTGCGACGATTCTGGAATTTCGCCACCCTTCATAGAACCACGACGACGGCGCCGGACGGGAACCGGCTGTCTCCAGCCTGAACCGGTCCGACCATGCCAGCAGCGGGCGCCAGACGATTTGATCCAGCAGCGCGATCAGCGCAACCAGCACCGCCACCCCCCACCAGATCGCCCGCCAGTCTCCCACCCGCGCGGCTTCACTCAAGTACGCTCCAATGCCCGGCAGCCGGAAATCACGCTTTCCCACCGTGAAGATCTCAGCCGCCATCAGGAAAAACCACCCCCCCGCCCAGCTCATCATGCTGTTCCACACCAGGCCGATTGCGGCAAATGGCAACTCCAGCTTCTTCAGCCGCAGCCACGCGTCAAACAGAAATACGTCAGCCGCTTCCCGCAACTCTCGCGGAATCGTTTTCAGCGACTGATACCAGACAAAAGTAAGGTTCCACACTTGGCTGGTGAAGATCAGCACGACCGAAGCGAGTTCCGCCGCGGCATTCTGATGTACAAGCGCACGGAAGCCCAGGAACACGATCGGCAGGAATGACAGAATCGGCACGCTCTGCAGAACGTCCAGCAGCGGGATCAGAAATCGTTCCGCACGGCGGTTGTACGCGGCCACGTACCCATACGCAAGCGTGAAAATCACCGACAGAACATAAGCGGCAAACATCCGCGTCAGCGATAGCCCCGCATAGAGGACGAGATAGGCCGGCGCCAGCGATATCTCCGGCCCTCGCATCACCAGCGGCGCATGGAACGCCAACCGGACACCGGCGTAGACAATAACGGTCACCGTCGCCAGCGCGACAGCGTCTCCCCAACTCCAGGCGCGATATTGCGGCGCTCTGAGACTCAATGACCCGGCCGGCACGGCATCCCGATATCTGGTGAGCAGACGCGGCATCGCAACTCTCAGTTTAGTTTGCGCCCGGACCCTCGGAATCAGGACTTGGCAAGCCACCCAATAAATGGCGAACCTACGCTACGCTGAACATTGTCGTGGCGTAGTCCCGCCCGTTGGTCGGCGGGGGCAGGCTTCCCCTCTCGCTTGTAGAGTCAATGGCTTCAGCAACGCGCTCTTACCTCTAGTCAACCTTCGCCTCGCCGCCGTTCGCCGCCCCGCATGGCAAGCCGCGGACACCGGCTTGCTCAGACCGAACTTGGCCGCCGGAATCCGTCGCGTAAGGGGCGTCACGAAACCTGGGGCTCGAATCGGGAACTGGCTCACGGTCGGGCAGGGACGGCGCTTGAAAGATGATTACCTTGGAAAGCGGCGCAGCACCATTCGGCGGGTGCCAAAATCATATGCGGAATATTGCCCGGATTTCGGGAGATCTGACCCACGGCAGCATCGGGTTCGTCCACAAACCGCCCAGCGGCACGCCCGCTTCGTGCTGCATACCAATCAGTAGCCGCCCCCGCTTCTTCGAGCGCAGCCGGATGGATCCACGGCGATTCGACGCTCAACGGCTAAGCCGATCACGGAGACGCTGACGCGCGGAGCGCCACGAGATCAGTTCCACGGCGCCCGTATCGATCTGTTGCGGCCGGTGCGGAAAGAGAATGGCGGAACAATGGCCACGCTGGCGAACTTTCTTGCCGTCGCGGAAGTCCCGCAGCGCAGACTATCCTGGACCTGATCGATCAACCCTGCGCCGTTACCCAGGGGTAATCCGATTTTGGTGCGCCCATTCTCTCGTGGGAGTATCATGAAGGCGTGAATCTGACGATCGAACTCGATCGCGAGGAAGACGGGCGCTGGATCGCGGAGACCCTCGAACTGCCGGGCGTAATGTGCTATGGCCAGACGCGGGACGAGGCGATCAGTAATGCTGAGCGCCTCGCGATTGAGGTCATTGCCGATCGCATCGCCCACGGTGAGCTTCCGTCGTCTTCGCTCGGCGTGTCCTTTACCATCCCGGATGAGCAACTGGCCAGCCAGTAAAGCCAGACGGGTTCTCGCCGCATTGGAGAGAATCGGCTGGCAAGTGAAGCGTCAGCGCGGTTCCCATCGACTGCTTACCTGTCCGGACTGGCTGGACTATGTGACGAACCTACGCCACGCTCAACATTTTGGTGGCGTAGTCCCGCCCGCTGGTCGGCGGGGGTAAAGGCTTCCCGTCTCGCTTGTAGAGATCGATCGCTTCCTCGACAGCGGCGCACAACTGCTCGAAAACCCCCAACTCGTTGTCGCCGTGGCAACCGCCGTAAAGCAGTCCAGGGCAACTGCCGACAAAGCATTGGTCTTCCTCAGACCACTCGACAATCTTCACATAGCGCGCGCTTTCTTTCATCCCGTCGCCTCCGCTATCGCGGCTTTTACGGCCCTTTCCTGATACTTCTTGGCGTCATCGCCCGCATCGCCGGAGATCGTGACCGGCCGGGCCACGCGTGGATGCGTGAAATTGCGATGGCTACCCTTGCCGCCTCGATTGACAAAGCCGTGCTTCTCTAGTTCGGCAATCAACTCCCGGATCTTCCTCGGCATCCGTTCGAACTATCTGCATTATAGCGACAACGCACCTCCCCACTTCGCTTGCGGCGCCCGCCGAACATCAGGGCGGGAAGAGAATGGCGGAACAATGGCCAAGCTGGCGAACCTTGTTGCCGTCGCGGAAGTCGCGCAGCGCAGACACGAGCGCGAATATCGAGTTCGAGCTACCGGGCCGGAAGCCGGCTTGCGGGGAGTAATCGCTCGGGGATGCTAACATCTACTGGCGCGAAATGCCGGCCATCTCCACGTTCTACGGGATCCTCATCCGGATGTTCTTTAACGACCACCCGCCTCCGCATTTTCACGCCCGATATGGCGAGTTCGAGGCCACCATCGAGATCGAGACGCTTCACGTAATGGAAGGACAGCTACCGCCCCGGGCTTTGAACCTGGTGCAGGAATGGGCGATGATTCATAAAGAGGAACTGCTCGAGGATTGGCGGCTCTGCCGGGAGAAGGCCCCGCCTGCGCGGATTGAGCCACTGCCCTGAGAGGAGGCGTAGATGTATTGGGACGTTGTCGAAGTCGTACCGGAGCCGGATCGATGCCTGTTCGTCCGCTTCAAGGACGGGCTGAGCGGACGTGTCCGCTTTCGGCCCGAGGAGTTGACCGGCGTATTGGCTCCGCTGCGGGAGGCCTCTTTTTTCAACCGCGTCTTCATTGACCAGGGTGCCGCGGCATGGCCCGGCGGCATCGATTTAGCCCCCGATGCAATGTACCGCCAGGTCGCTTCGGACCGGGACCGGCAGCGTCAGGCGTCGTGAGAAAGCTGACCCGCTGATAACTCCGGATACAGCGTGCCCATTGTCTGGGGAAGCAGAATGTGGTGTGGGGGTTGCTTACGATCCGAGCCCCCCGGAAGAGGCACTCGTGACGCCGTGTAAACATGAGCGCGGCCAACATACTGGATGCCCTTTTCGACCCGCTGAGCCTTTGCCTGGACGAGGAGTCCGCCAGGAAGGTAATCGACTTTCGTATCGATCCGCAAGTACAGGCGCGCGCTGGCGAACTCGCGGAAAGAGCCAACGAAGGACACCTCACGCCAGACGAATGCGCCGAGTACGAGGCTCTGGTCAACTTCACTGACTTTCTGTCCGTCTTCAAGCTCAAGGCACGGCGCCATCTCGCGGAACCAGATGGACGCCGCTACCCGCGAATTTGTGTGGCAACGGGCTAAACACCGCTGTGAATACAGCCTGCTACCGCAGAAATGCTGTGACTTGACACACCACGTCGAACACGTGGTGCCACGCCAGCACGGAGGAACGGACGAGATCAGCAATCTTGCACTGGCTTGCCACCGGTGTAACCTCCAAAATGGCCTAAATCTGACAGGAATCGATCCTGTAACCGGGGAAGTCAACCGCTGGGAGTCGAGTCCCCGCCCCCAGGACGCATCAGGCATCGGCGGATTCTTACCGGGTTTCCCTGGGCGGCCGCTCTAAACCCACGGCCATAAGGATCTCCCGAAATTCCGGGTGAGACCGGATCGAGTCGAAAATTGGATCCACATTCAGGTAAACGATGTCCATCAGGCGAACACGCAAGGCCACTTGCAGCGCCTCAATCGCTCGTTCATGCTTGCCGAGCAGCATCCACCACCGGGCGCGGTTGTGCGCATGGACTTCGGGTCTCGCCAACTGATCCAACAAGTCCCCAATCGCTCCCGCCAGGCCGGCGCTTTCATAGCGGAGCACAGCAGCGCTCTTGCGACGAGCGATAGTCTCGGCGGAAGCGCTGGACCAGGAGCCAAGAAACCCGTGCAAGGCGTATATTGCCTCGGCATTTTCGCCCAACTGGAAAAGCGCGTTGGACTTCCATTCCAACCCGCACGAAACATTCATCGCGCTCAGCCGGTCACTCTCGCGAATCGCACCGTCGTAATCTCTATGAAGGTAGAGGAAATGAGCGCGAGCATCCAAGGTTGCTGGCTTCAGGAAACTGCCTGGCGATTCGATCCATGATCTCGACGGCTTGGCGCGTCCGGCCCACTGCTGCTTCGCGTTGTGCCAGCCAAAGCTGAATCTGCGGGTCGGCCGGCTTGAGGGAGATGGCCTTGCTCAAGTGCCTGCCGCCTTCGTCCCACTTCCATTTTGTCGAGAATAGTAAGTATCCTAGAATCGCGTGGCACTCTGCACATTCCGGATCGATGCTGATCCCATGTAAGGCATGCTCGATTGCTGCATCGGGGCTCGTCGGCTCAAGGAGTATCGAAGCCTCAGCAAGACCGGCCCAGGCTCGCGCAAGACGAGGGTTTTCCTGAACCAGACGCCTCAGGCCGTCCGTCCCTAGCCGCACCTGTGGCAACGCCCGGTCGCGAATCAAGTTCATCCCATTCTGGTAAGCCCGTTCATCGAACTGAGCCCTCTCCCCGGATTTGCGGTGCATCCACCAGAAGCCTGCTCCCAATACCAGGAGCATACCCAGAAGCCCGGCCGAAAGACGCGCTCCGCCAATCGCCGGACGGCTCTTGACCTCTCGCTGTGTGAATGATGGACGGACCGGGGGAAGATCCGCTTCGTCAGCCAGACGAAGGACAACTCCGAGCCGGTAGCCGATGCGAGGAACAGTCTCGACATACTCTTTGCCCACGTCGCCGGCGTTGAGCGCTTTTCGTAGCTTCGTCACGTACTTGTGCAGGTTGGATTCGTCAACCGTCACACCAGGCCAAAGGGTCTCGAGGAGTTTTTCCTTCTCGACAACTTCGCCATTGGCCTTGATGAGCGCGCGAAGGGCTTCGAAGCTTCGCCAGTGAATGTCAACTGCGGTGTCTCCATCGGCTACCGTGCGCCGTACGAGATCGACCTGGTAGCGTCCCAGGACAAACCGCGTGTTCGGCTCCATTGTTGGCCCCTGTGTATTGTAAGACAGGCGTGCGGCCCTCGTCGAGGACGAAATTCCAAGATGAGCTCTGTTTTTCCGTGGATTGCCTCGTTTTGCCGCGCTGGTTCCTTGATGCCGCTGGTGATTCGACGGCAGAATTGCTCTAATGATCTGCCTCGCCGCTGCGACAGCCTGGGCGCTGGTGGCTGCGACCGTTTCACGGCGTGGCGGGTCTATGCCCCAGGCACGAAGGCCCGAGATCTGGCCGCAGGCGAGATCAAGATCCGAGGGGACTAACCCGAAAATCAATCCGAGGAGACTGAACATGACGACACGCTGCCTCTTTGCTTATTTGCTGACGTGCGCCTGCGCGCACGGTCAAAACGTAGTAACCGACTGGGCCGCAATCGTGCAGCCGGCGATTAACACGCCGCCAAAGTCACCACCGGTCCAATACCTGATGCGCGCGACAATCCACATCGCAATGTATGATGCGGCAGTCGCAGTGGAAGGAGGCTATACGCCGTTTGCGAGCACGGTCCGGGCTCGTCCCGGAGCAGATATCCGCGCGGCAGTGGCAACTGCTGCCTACGGGGCGGCCCGTCCGTTCGTAGAAGCTTCTCGCAGCGTTGCCTTCGAAGCTCAATACGACGCCTATATGGCCGGCATTCCTTCTGGCCAGGCAAAAACAGATGGAATGTTGGCTGGCCAGAATGCCGCAGCCGCGATCCAGGCTTCCCGCGCCGACGACGGCATGAAGAACGTCGTGTTGTACGAATGCAGCAGTTTCAACCTGCCCATGGGCCAGTTCGAACCGAACGGTGGCTGCGGTACCCAGCCGATCGCAGTGAATGTCGGTCAGATCAGCCCACTCACGTTTTCAAGTCCATCCCGGTTTCGACCGACCGGTCCCGACCCAACCACCTCGCCAGCCTATGCTGCGGACTTTATAGAGACGCGTGACTACGGACGCTCGGATAGCTCGATACGCTCTGCCGAGCAGACCGACATCGCCTACTTTTGGCAGGTATGGAACGTGCACCAGGATCTGGTCAACCTAGCCATCAGCCGGCGATTGAATGTGATTGATGCGTCACGGTTCTTTGCAATGGCATACACAGCAGCGGCGGATGCCGGCATTGTGGGCTTCGCGACAAAGTATTACTTCCATCTGTGGCGGCCGCGCGTAGCGATTCCCAAAGCGGACCTCGATGGCAATCCCGACACCGACCCGGATCCAACCTGGACGCCATTGATCAGCGTCAACCACCCGGAATACCCGTCCGCGCACTCGTTCCTTACAGGCGCCCTGAGCGATGCCATAGCGAGATTTTTCGGCACGGCTGCGATCACGTGGACGCTCACCGCCGACAAGACCGCCATCCCTCAACTGGTCAAGACGGAGCGGACCTACACGAATCTGAATGCGGTGATGCGCGAACTTGAGAATGCCCGGGTGTGGGCCGGCCTGCACTGGCGCCACTCGATGTATCACGGCGCCGACATCGGGCGTCAGGTCGCGCGGCATGTATGTGACAACTTCTTCCAGCCGGCTCGGTAAGTTGACGCACCATGGGAGAGTCCAAGCCGCGCGTGTCGGCACGCGGCTTGGGCTCGATTCTCGACTCACATCAGCCGGGACTTTTGGTTGCCGCTATACGGGCCGCAACGAGAATTTTGTTCTCGCTGTGCGGACTCAGCCGCAACCGGCAGTCATGGACCCCGCAGGATATTTTGGAGCGAGGCCTGGACATGTTGACCTTCCTTGAACAGCGCAGGCGTGTGTCCCTCGGCTCCAGGACAGAAAAGGTGAGGCTGCTCAATCTCGAGTTTCTGGAGCCTCCCGACGCATGACTCGGCGTCGCTATGACGCAACCGTCCGGAAAGCCACATGTGCGCGTGGTCGCCATCTCGCCGATCTGGCTGTGCGGGAGCTCCGGCCAGAATACGCGCTATTCGGAGAAAGCCGCCGCTGAACCCCGGAACGGGATCAGGAACGAGAAACGCGTTTCCTTCCGCCAGGAGTATTACCGGAGTGGCAGGTACCGGACCTGCCCTTCCCATTCGCCGGGGTTGCTGCATTCGGACAGCAAGATGATATCTTCAACCGCCGATCTCACTGTGACCCGGCGGCTTACCTCGAAAACGCTTGGCATAGGATCACCACCCTTCATTGCGCGGCGGTAAGCGTGTGCGGTGATCGTCGGCAGAACCCGGTTGTGATCCGCTGCCCATGCCAATAGCACTTCGTCGGCGGTTCCCGTCAACCCCGCGTCCTGCGCTCGTACGATGTCGAGGCCAGGTTTTTCCCGGAACACTGCGCGGAGGATATCATTGTTGAAGTTCTCGTCGGCCAGCCAGCGCATCACGGCGATTGCTGCCGCCGTTCCAACAGTCGGGTGCGAACCCCCTCTGGCCGCCACCGTGACTCATTCGTCTCCCTGGTTTCCTCGGCAAGCGCGTTCCGCCTGTTCAGATACCCGGCCACTAGATCGGGGTGGCGCAGACAATATCCGATCGCCTGATAGGCGTCCGCCAAGGAGAGCGACGGATATTGTTGGACGATCTCTTCGGCAGTCGCCCCCTCGTTGAATGCAGACAACATCGTGTCCAGCGTGACGCGCGTCCCACGCACCCGAACCACGCCATCCGCGCCAGTCTCCAGGGGAAATGCGTCGCTAGTCAAGGGTTCAACCATCTCTTTCAGCGTACCTCCTGCTCGTGCGTGGGGCAAATGCTATGCCAGTCTATGCCAGTCTTGTCTAATGCAAGATGACACTTCAATCTCTGGGCGTCGTGCTAACAATGTATTCGCGGAATGAACGGAATTGCCGGGTAGTTGAGAATAGGCTGCGGAAGGAACTTGGGGACACGCTGTTCGAAACCAGGATTCGGGTGAACACCAGGCCAAGAGCGCACCGAGCCTGCGACAGACCATCTTCGAATACGAACGGTCGAAGACGGGTAGGGGAACAGGGGATTTCACGGCGCTTGCCGAAGAGTTTCTGGCGCGCCTGGCACAACGAGAGGAACCACTAGCACTTGTATCAAATGGCTAAGGGGCAGGTCTCCGAAGAGGAGCTGACAAAAGCGCTCAAGGGAATCGGCAACTTCGGTGGCCTCTCCTCCTCTGCACGCGTTCGGCGGGATAACCCTTTTCGGGACTCGCGAAGCGGGCCCGCTGCGCCGGAACCAGTAAAGACGATCGAGGTGAAACCAACCACGGTTGAGGCAAAGCCTCCCAAGACGGTGAGCCCAGCCCTGGAACCGAAGCCTGTCCGAACGGTTGTCCCAGTGTCTAAGCCAGCGGCGAAGGCTCAAGTAGCGGAGAGGAAGGCGAAAGCGGTGGGCGGACGCAAAGCTGACATCTTCAGGCTGACGGACTTCCCCGGTGAGAACACCGGTCTCAAAGCTTCTTCGGCCACTTTTGGCGGCCATGAAACACGGCAATCAGTTCGAGCCGGTCATTTCGAATCCGATAGGGGATGATGTAGGGGGCGTCCGGAATCACGAGTTCGCGCGTACCCACCACACGACCGGGCCGGCCCATCTCGGGTTGGGTTTGGAGAAGGTCAATAGCGTCTAGAATGCGCGTGGCCACGAGCACTGCACTCTGTTCCGAATCTTTGGCGATGTACTCGCGCAGTGCAACCAGGTGCTGTACCGCTCGTCGAGACCAGACAACCTTCATCGTGGAGCTTTCGTTTCGCCGCGCTTACCCCAGGACTTCAGCCAGTTTGAGACCTTCTCATGCGAAACGCTTTTTCCAGAGTCGAGTTCGGCGATACCCGCGTGAATCTCCCCCAACTGCCATTCCTCAGACTCAACGTAGGCGGCGATCGCTTCAGCCGCGAGGAATGATTTCGAACGTCGTGCCCGCTTAGAAAGGGC
>JADLBD010000031.1 GCA_020847975.1 Bryobacterales bacterium
CCATGGCGATCGATGTTCATGTTACCGACACTTACTTCGTGGTTGCTCACTTCCATTACGTCATGGTCGGCGGAATGGTGATGGCTTACCTGGGCGGTATCCACTTCTGGTTCCCGAAGATCACCGGACGGATGTACCCGGAAGGCTGGGCGAAATTTGCCGCCTTGGTGGTGTTCGTCGGGTTCAACCTCACCTTCTTTCCCCAGTTCATACTCGGCTACCTTGGGATGCCTCGCCGTTATGCCACCTATGCCCCTGAGTTTCAAGTCCTTAACGTGCTCTCGAGCGCGGGCGCGTCCATCCTTGGCATTGGTTACCTCATCCCCATGATCTACCTCGCCTGGGCCTGGAACCGCGGCCCACGCGCGCCGCAAAACCCGTGGAATGCGAAGGGGCTCGAATGGGAGAAGTCATCCTCCCCTCCGCCGACATTCAACTTCGACGAAATGCCGGTAGTCACTGAGAAAGCCTATAACTACGGCGCTGAATCTGTCCGCGCCGCGGAAGCGCACGGATAAGGAGGACCCTTTGGCCGAAAGCGAAGCTACCCTGGAAGGCCTTCATCCCCGGGAATTGCGGCACCACTTCGATACACAGGAGCAGCAACTGGAATCGTCGTTGCTCGGAATGTGGATTTTTCTGCTCACCGAGGTCATGTTCTTCGGAGGAATGTTCGGCGGCTATACTGTCTACCGCAATCTCTACCCGGACGCGTTTGCCTCCACCAGCCAGTACATGAATGTAACGCTCGGCGGGTTTAACACCGCGGTGTTGATTTGCAGCAGTCTGACAATGGCGATGGCCGTACACTCCGCGCAACTCGGAAAAAACAAAGCCCTCATCCTGTTTCTGGTGCTGACGCTGTTTCTCGGATGCGTCTTTCTCGGCATCAAGTACGTGGAGTACCACGAAAAGTGGGTCGATCATCACATCCCCGGCCCCAATTTCCAATACGCCGACTCGCGTTATTTCCACCAGGCGCAGATCCTCTTCTTCCTCTACTTCGCCATGACGGGCATGCACGCGCTTCACATGATTGTGGGCGCGGGTCTCATCATCACCCTCATCGTCATGGCCGCCCGGCGCCGCTTCAGCGCCCAGTGGTACACACCCGTCGAGATGATTGGCCTCTATTGGCACTTCGTCGACATCATCTGGATCTTTCTCTTCCCCCTCCTTTACCTGATAGGACACACGAAATGACGCACTCGATTGTTCCCGCGAAAGTATATGTCGGCGTTTGGGCGGTGCTCATCGCTCTCACCTTCACCACCGTGGCTGTCTCGAAACTCGAACTGGGCGAGTACAACTTCATTGCGGCCATGACCATCGCTGTAATCAAAGCTACTCTCGTCGTGATGTTCTTCATGAATCTGAAGCATTCCAGTTCCATGGTCAGGCTCTTCGTCGTCGCGGGACTCTTCTGGCTGGCCATCATGTTCGTATTCGTCCTCAGCGACTATTTCAGCCGGGGCTGGCTACCCATCGGTCAGTGGTGGTAGCCCAGGCGGCAAAGACCGCCATTGGGGATGGCGCCCGCACATTGACAGCCGTCTGGAATTGAGCGAATGTAGACTTACCGTGAACAGAAGACGCCTGTTTCAATCGCTCGTCTGCGGCGCCACAATCGGCGGCGGCGCCGCGCAGGTTAACCCCGTCCTGTCTTTGGAAGCTCTTCGCAACGTCGCCGCGGCGAATGGATTAAACCTTGGCGACGAGCGCCTCCGCGTCCTCCAACCGGTGCTCGAACGCCGCCTGCCGCAATTGCGCCGTCTCCGCGAAATGGAGATTGGCGACCAGGTTGCACCCACTCAGGGAATTTTGTAGACCGAGGGCTGCGCCGTGTATGCGTCTGAAATTCTCTTCCGCCCGGTCACCGAACTTGCGGCGCTCCTCAAAGCTCGCAAACTGTCTCCAGTGGAAGTAGTGCGCGCGTTCCTTGAACGCATCGAAGCCGTCAACCCGAAAGTGAACGCGTTTCTCACCGTCACCGCCGATCGCGCCCTCGAGCAGGCACGGCAAGCGGAGAAGGACATCGCCTCGCGCCGCTATCGAGGACCCCTGCACGGAATCCCTTATGCCCCTAAGGATCTCATCGCCACTGCCGGTGTCCGCACCACCAACGGATCGAAGGTCACCTCGAACTGGATTCCCAACTATGAATCCACTGTCACCAGCCGCCTCAACAAGGCGGGAGCCATCCTGATCGGCAAGCTCAATCTTCTCGAGTTCGCCATGGGAAGCGGCCAAAAAGGACTTGCCGGGCCTGCGCGCAACCCGTGGGACCTCGCCTATTCTCCCTCAGGCTCCTCGAGCGGATCGGGCGCGGCACTCGCCGCCGGGATGGTCCCCCTCACTTTAGGCAGCGACACCGGCGGCTCGATTCGTGGACCCGCCAAAAGCTGCGGCGTCGCCGGACTCAAACCCACCTATGGACGCGTCAGCCTCTACGGCGTGACCACGCTCAGTTGGACGCTGGACCATGTGGGCCCCATGGCGCGAACCGTCGCCGGCGTGGCTCTCATGCTCCAAGCCATCGCCGGCAGCGACCCCAACGATCGCAACGCCGCCGCAGTCCCGGCGCCGGACTACACAAAAGCACTCACCGGCAATATCAAGGGACTGCGGTTCGGCGTGCCCTCCGCTTATTTCTTCGAGCACGTGCGCCCCGAGACCGCAGCCGCTCTCCACGAAGCTATCTCCCGGCTAAAGCAACTGGGAGCTGTCCAGGTGGATGTGCAGGTTCGTCAACCGGAGCTGGCCAGTTCCATCTCCTCCGTAATCCTCGGGTCCGAATCCGCCGCGTTCCACCAGAAGCGCCTGCGGGAACACGCGGACCTGCTCGATCCGCTCGTTCGCGAAAGGCTCGAAGCCGGTTCCCTGTATTCCGCCGTGGATTACGTCAACGCCCTGCGTCTGCGAACGCAGGTGATGGAAGAGATGCGGCGCGTCTTCGGGACATGCGATGTGCTGGTGCTGCCCGCCGGCAACGCCGCTCCCAAAATCGAGGAAGAAATCGCCGGCACCGACGCTCCCACTGATCCTCCACGCGCACCCCGCCCGGATACTTTCAACCTCGCCAATGTGGCCGGCATCCCGGCCCTTGTGCTGCCGTGCGGATTCACCGCCGGCCCTCCGTCTCTCCCGCTCGGCATCCAATTCTGCGCCCGGCCGTTCGACGAGGCGACGCTCTTCCGCGTGGGCCACGCCTACCAATCCGCAACCAATTGGCACAAACGCACCGCTCCTCTCGATGCCTGATTGCACCACCATCAGGTGATACCATCGAAAAAACCGGCTATTTTCCAAGGAGGAACCATGTCTTCTATTTCCCGCCGGGCGGTTCTGGGCACGGCCGCCGCCTCCGCCATGCAGACAGCGAAATCCTATACACGCATCCTGGGAGCCAATGATCGCATCCAGATCGGGCAGATCGGCTGCGGCCACCGCGCCTTCGGCCACCGCGTGATGCTGAAGCTCACCTCCGCCACCGATCCGAAGTTCGATTTCCGCAGCGTCTGCGATCTCTGGTCGGTCAATCGTGAACGCGCCGCCCACGATGCCGAGCGCAAGTTCGGAGCACGGCCGAAAATGTACAAGTACTCGGAAGAGGCGCTGGCGGACCCCGAGTTGGACGCGGTCATGATCGCCACCGGCGACCACCAGCACGCGCGAATCCTCGCCGAGGTCGTGCGCGCCGGCAAGGATTGCTATTGCGAAAAGCCCATGGCCAACACGCTCGAGGATGCCAAACTCGCGCGCGACGCCGTGCGCGCCGGCAAGCAGGTGGTCCAAATGGGATCACAATGGCTGAGTTGTCCCTACCAACATCAGGTGCGCGAAATCATCCGCAGCGGCAGGCTCGGCAAGATTGTTTCCATCGACCAGGGATGGAACTTCAATGGACCGCGCTGGCATGCGCCCAAAGATGCGGACATCGCCGCCATCCGCGAACAGGATACCGATTGGAACCGCTGGCTTCTCGGCCGCCCGGCGCGCCCGTTCGATCCGCGCGTCTATTTCGAGTTCCGCATCTTCAAGGATTTCTCAGGCGGCATCACCGACCAGTGGTATAGCCACGGCTCCGGGCTGGCGCATTTCTATCTCGATACCTTCATCCCGAGCGACACCGTAGCCAACGGCGGCATCTTCGCCTGGCACGACGTGCGCGAGAACCCTGACACCTTCCAGTGCGTGTCTACATTTGCAGAGAAACAGGTCCTCTATACTTACAGCACCACGTTCGGAAACGCTTATGGCGACCACACGATCATCCGCGGCACTCGCGGCACGCTGTATTCGCCCGGCGGGGAGGGCAGTCCGCAGTGGTGGTTCCTGGCCGAGCCGGAAAGCGGCTGGCGATCGAACCGCATCTTCCAGTTAGCCAACACGAAAGTGAAGCCCGAGCCGGTAACACTGCCGGGCAGCACTGAATCCGGCCCCGTTCACCAGGATGACAATCTGAAGGCGCACACCGACAACTGGTTCGAATGCATGCGCTCACGCAAGACCCCGAACGGCCACATCGAAACCGGCTTCGCCCACGCCGTCGCCGTCATCATGGCCACCCGAAGCTACCGCGAGGGCAAGAAGATGTATTGGGACCGGAAGAACGAAGAAATCGTCAGCCACCCTGTTTAATCGCTGATGCGCAGCAGCACACCCGCGCCCGGCGCGAGCCAGTCCATCTCCCGCCCGAATGGCTCTTCTTCGCCCGAGTAGTTGCAAATGCGCACCAGCTTGCGCCCATGCTGCTTCAAATCGACGGCGAATTGAAAGCTGTTGTGCAGATCCTTGTTCACGATCAGAATATAAGGCCGCCCCTGGCCGTCCTCGAATTCGCCGATCAGCACACGCCCCTGCACCGGCGGTTTCACGTAGCGCTGCACGGTGGTCACACGCGCCACCAACTTGCTATCCGAAAGCGGCTTGCCGTATTCCGGCACGTCGGGGTAATGATATACGCCGGTGCTGTGTAGCTTCGTCATCACCGGAGCGAGCGCCTGCAACTCCAGGTTGATTCGCCTCAGCGCATCCCATGTGGCAGTCTTGTTCCCGAACTGGTCCACAGCTCCCAGGCGGTAGTTGCCGATGTGCGGCGTGTAGTAGGTGAAGTATTGAATCCCGCGTCCGCCGTAAGCCAGTGTCGCGTACACCTGAAGGTGAAACGTGGCGTCTGAAGGCTCCATGTAGTTGAAGTGCGCATTCGCCAGAATGCAATTCCAGAACGGCGTCTTCGTCTCCATCGACAGCCGCCGCACCAGGTCCAGGTTGTTGTAGAAGTAATCGAGCATCTCGCCGCCTACCAGCGAATAGTTGTCGTAGCTCAAGAAAGGCTGCCCGATCTTCTCCACCAGCATCCGGCCGTAAGTGTCCCAATCGTCCACTCCCATCCGCTCTTTGCTCACGCGGTAGGGAAACAGGTTCACATAGGGCCACTTCGACGGCGCCAGTTCCTTGAGCATCTTCGAAACGCGGCCCATTGCGGACATGAGCGACGCGTGCGGCTCGTCGCGCAGATAATACCCGAGCACGGCAGGATTCTCCCCGGTCTCGCGGACCACCTCCGCGACGTTTTTCCGCAGCACGTCGCCGGAAGGCATGTTGCTCCAGTCGTACCCGTTCACGCGCTTGTCGCTGACGAAACACGTGAGCCCCGCTTCGCGAATCTTCTGCACATCCTCGACGCGGCAGAATCCGGCGACGTTCAAACCCGCCTCCTTCATCTGTTTCAACTGCTCCGCATCGGAAGGGGCGCTGCCCCACGCCATGATGGGAAATGTGCCTGGCGAAACCGGCTCGGGATGATGAAACATCTGGGGCCGGGCGGCCGAAACGAAAAGAAAGAAAATGATGACTTGCTTCATGTGCGTTCCTTCACTTCTGTTCATTGTCTCCCGAACTGACTTGACAAGGGATGGCGAAAGGTGGCGCAATGCCTGACATGAAACTCGCTTCCTGTTGGGCGGCTTTGTTCTTCCTCGCCCTCCCGTTGCCGGCCCAGCAGAATTTTCTCGCGCGGGCCTTCGGCGGCTCCGCGGGCGATCAGCCGCTGCTCAGCCGCGATGCGCCGGCATTCGAGCTCGTCGTCGCCAGCCGCGGCCTCTCGGTTCAGCGCACGCAGCGCCCGGACACCGCGCTTCTTTCCATTGGCGACATCCCGCTCCGCCTTGAACTGCGGCATGAGCGTCTATCCGGCATCGATCTTTACCGCATCCGCCACGCTCCCGGCTCTGAACCGCGCGCCGAGCACGTCCGCTTCACTTGGACCTTCCCCGAGGCATACAACGAATCGATGACGTTCGACACCGGAGCGCTCCAAGGACAGCCGCTCCACTTGCCCGACGGAAAAATCCCCGATAACCAGTTCACCAACTGGGGTTCCCTCTTCTACAATCGCGAGGCGAACCTCGCGGTGGGCGCTGTCCTTGATGGAGCGGAGATGTCGCGCCATGCCCGCCGCGGCTATTCACGCTTCACGAAGAATGCCACCCTGCAACTGGTAGCCATCACCGGCAATCCCCACATGGAGATCACCCTGCTTGCCTATCATCCCCGCGACCAAAAATTCTGGTGGGCGGAATGGTATCAGTTACGCGCGGGTAAGGACCCCAACATCCCATCCAACTTCTTTCCCATTCTCAGTCCCGCTGATCTAAGCTGGACGCCAGGCGAGAAGCAGACGCTCGATGTGATCCCGGCGCCCGATGAGACCGGCCGCGCCATGGAAGCCGTCATCATCGACGACGTGCGCCAAAAACTGGTGACGCGGGTACCCTTCACCTATAGCCTTCCGGTCACCCACGTGAGCGTCGCCGTGGGCAACTGGCCTTCCGGGCTGTACCGCCTCATCGTGGTCCCTCGCGGCGCCGCCGTCGATGCGACAGTCAACGATCTGAATCGCAAACTCACCAACGTTATCCTCCGCCCGCGGCGCGCGCAATCGCCCGTCCTGTACGTTGCGCCAACCGACATGTGGTGGGCCTACTCCACCAATGGCGGCCACGATTACCACGGCTGGCGCACCTTCTACGACGGAAGCATCGGCTATTCGCCCACCGTCATGAGCAGCCGCCAGCACCGCCTGAACAATTTCTTTTACAGCCTCTATGAGCGTTACAGCGACATCCATCATTGGCGCTATCTCGACCAACTGGCCGGGAAAGAAGGATTCACCATCGACTACGCCACCCAGCACGACGTCGCTCTCGGACGCGTGCGCCTCGAGGACTACCGCCTCGTCCTCATCGGCAATCATTCCGAGTTCACCACCAAGGAAAGCTTCCTCCGCTTTCAGGAATACCTCGGCCATGGGGGCGGCGTGCTCATTCACGGCGGCGATTCCTTCGCGGTCATCGTCGACTACCTGCCGGGCCTCACTGAACCGCGCTACATCTGGCAGCGCGGCCACGTCTGGACCCACCTCAGTGATCAACCGAGCGACTTCAAGTCCCCAGCGTTGCTTCCCCCGGACGCGCCGCCCGATGCGCCCATCCTCAATCCCACCGCCGGCAGCGCTCTCGACTATCTCAACGTGTTTCACACCTCGGTGGGCTATTGGATTCCCGGCAGCAAAGCGGTGATCGCCGATGCTTCGCATCCCATCCTGCGCGGCCTCAATCTGAAGCCTGGCGACGAAGTACCCGGCCAGTGGGGAGGTGAAGTGGATTTCGCCTACGAGCCGAAGGCTTGGGATATCCTCGTCCGTTCCGACCGCGCCGCGCCCGAGGAGCGCGAGTTCATGGTGGATGCCTACGATCCCACACCGCTCCATCGCATCGGCGTTGCCGTGCACCGCAACGAACGCCTCGCCATGATTTGCGGCGAAAATTTCCCCAACATTCTCGCCAGCCCCGATGGCGCTCGCTTCCGCGAGATCTACCGCCGCACGCTGCTCTATCTGCTCGAGAGGGCCAAGCCAGCCAATCGGGAAAACCTGGTCCCCACCGAAAGCCGCGATGCCAATCTCATCCGCTTCCCTGCCCCTGTGCTCATCGACACCGTCACTTACGACCTGCCCGCCTTCATCGATTACAGCGACCCGCGCTGGCACAGGAAACCCGCGCCCTACGCGCACTACGTCGTCGAAGGTTCACTCGATGGCGAGCACTGGCTACCGCTTGCCGACCGGCGGCACGGCGCTTGGCGCGGCGCGAAAACCGACATCTTCGCCCCCGCCGAAATCCGCTACCTCCGCTTCGACGGCGCGTTCTCCAATGGAGACCCGTTCGCTGTCCACAATGTTGCGGCCTTTTCCGCGCGGTAACTCGCGCGCGCCGGCCGGGGACTAATCCGGCACGCGCGGTCTCCGGTCATCCCGCGGATCGGCCCACCGGTCATTCGGGATAATCGGAGCCCACCCCGGCCGCAGCGGATCCTGATCGTAGGGATACCCACCCAGGCGCCGGTAATGCTCGTGGTACTCGCGCAGCTTGTCGCGGTTCAACTTCACGCCCAACCCGGGCCCCGTGGGCACTCGAATCATCCCATCCTCATACCGCATCAACCCGCCATCGATGATGTCGTCAGTGAGGTGATGGTAGTGCGCATCCGCGGCGAAGGAAAGATTCGGAATCACCGCGCCCAAATGCAGCATCGTCGCCAGTTGAATCCCCAACTCCCCCGACGAATGCACCGCCACGCCAAGCTGAAACGTTTCGCAGACACCTGCTGCTTTCACGCACGCGCGAATGCCGCCCCAAAACGTCGTATCCAGCAGGATCACATCCACCGCCGTATCCAAAGCGTTCGCCGCCAACTGTTCGAAATTCACCACCACGGTGTTCGTTGCCAGCGGCATGCGCACTTTCTCGCGCACGCGCCGCATGCCGTTCAACCCGTAGGTGGGGTCCTCCAGATAGTCGTTGCGCAGATCCTCAATCCCCTGCCCGAAGCGAATCGCTTCTTCAACGGACCACACCGCATTCGGATCAAAGCGCACGCCGTCGCCCGGAAACTCCGCGGCAAGCGCGCGGAACGCCTCGAGTTCATAATCGAGCGGGAACACACCCGCCTTCATCTTGTGCGAGGTGAACCCGTGTTTCTTCTTCAGCGCCCGTGCATTCGCCGCCACCTGCTCGATCGTCCGCACCTCTCCTTCCCCCGCGGCATTCGCATACCGGAAGAAACAATATGAGGCGAACGGCACGCGGTCGCGCAGCCGTCCGCCCAGAATTTCGGAAACCGGCACACCCCACGCCTGCCCTAGAATATCCAGGCACGCGAACTCGAGCGCGGCCAGCACCTGTGTACGGTTGTTGTAAAGCGACGCCGTCGGGTTCGCGATACGAAATCGCATCTCCTCGATGCGCGCCGGATCGTGCCCCAGCAGGTATTGCTTCATCGCGCGAAACACGGCTTCGGCCGATTCGCCTCCGCCGCCCATCTCGCCCAACCCGATCAGGCCATTGTCTGCTTCCACCTCTACGATGGTGCGGACGAACCGCCCCCAGTGGCAGCCATTGGCATGCCGCAGCGGCGCCTCCAAAGGCACGGAAACGGTCGTCGATCGAATATCCATGATTCGCAAAGGCTTCTACCGTGCTCGTTCCCGCACATGCGCCGGCAAACCCGTCACCGGCCGTAGATGGTTGAACTCTTCGGCAAACTTCATCCCATGCCGCTGGCCGATGGTCGATGCCAGTTCCGTGAGAAAGGCGCGGACCAGTTCATCCGCCTCCAGCGGCCGCCCGGCGCGCGCGGACAGCAGCGCCGCCCATTCCGTGTTCGCCGTTTTCATCTTCAGAATCGCGGCGATCTTTTTCTCCAGCACCGGCCCAACCTCCACCTGCTTCATCACCGCCTGTCCTTCCCCGCCTTCTCCAACCCGATACGGCCGGTAAGGCACAAAGAAATAGTACTGCCGCGCCGCCGTCCCTGGAAATCCCAGATAGCTCATCTCCTGGAGAAACAGGCTCGACCCTCCATAAGGCGACTCCTCCGCCATGCGCCCCACACGATAGATATCGTTGTCGTCCTGATAGTGCACATACCAGTCGGGGAAAAAGAGGATCTCCGGCTTGTAGAGCCGCGTCAACGCCATCACCTGGTTCCGTAACTCGCTCGATGACATGGACCCCAACTCCCCGCTCTTGTGTCCCAGGTTGATCACTTCGCGCAGACCCAGCGCCTTGGCGGCCTCTTCGCCTTCCTTGTTGTTCGCCATCCGCGTCTCCGCGGGTCCCAAACCTTTCGACAACTTCTCCTCGTTCCCGAAGACCGCCACATACACGGCGCGGCCTTCCGCGGCCATCTGCGCCAGCGTACCTCCCGCGCCGAAGAGGCAGTCGCGCATCGAAGGAGTCACCACCAGCACCGGCCCTTTCCCCGTCTCCGGCCGGGCCACAAAGCGCTCCGCAACTCCTGGCGCGGCGCTCGACGAGCCGACGTGGTTGAACTCTTCCCCATACTCCAATCCATGCTTCCTGCCCACCGTCCCGGCCATCTCCGTGAGAAACTCCCGCGCGTACCGCCGCCCGCCCGCATCATCCGCCTCGCCGTTGCGCAACGAAGCCAGCGCCCGGTTGCTGGTAAGCAGCAGTTCAGCCGCGGTGATCTTCTGCTCGAGCGTAGCCGCAATGTCCCGGCACACGAATCGCGCCTTCTCCACTTCGCCGCCTTCTCCTTTCCGGTAGGGCCGGTACGGCGAATAGTAATAGATCTCCGGCACGCCGTAAGGCTTCAGCCCCATGCGCGTCAGTTCGTTGCCGAACGTGCCGCCGCCGCTGTACCCCCATGCCTCCTCGGCCATCCGCCCCGTCCAGCGAATGTCGCCGTCAGCCTGGTAGTGCACGTACGGATCAGGGATGAACAGAATCCGCGGCTTCATCCCCCGGATCAACGCGAACAGTTGCTCGCGCATCTCCGTCGATGACACTTGCCCCAGTTCTCCGCTCTTGTCGTCCATCATCACCACGTCATGAACGCCGAGCAGTTTCGCTGCCGCTTTCCCTTCCTCCACATTCGCCAGCCGCGTCTGCGCGGGACTCAATCCTTGCGACAATTTCTCCCCATTGGCGAACACCGCTACATCGACACGCCATCCCTCCCGGATGTAGCGTGCCAGCGTCCCCCCCGCTCCATAGATATAATCTCCGGTGGAAGCGGAAACTACTAGAATGCGACGATCGGTTTGCGCGATCATCAATGCCGGTACGAAAAATAACAGCCACGCGTGGCGCATAGGAATGCGAAAAGTGTATCACGGACTAGCCATCCTTCTCTTTGTCTCCATCCTGCAAGCAGCGGACCCCGTGCCGCTCGGACAACTCCCGAAGGGCAAAACCTTCCTCGTCATCCTCGCCCACCACGACGACCACACCTGGGAGTGGGGCTTCGGCGGCTTCATCGCCCGCCTGGTCGACTCCGGCTGGACCGGCTACTACGTCCGCACCACCAACGATGAAAAGGACGGCCGCGAGTGGGGGCCCAACGATCAGGTGAATCTGCGCGAATCCCAGGAGGCCGCCCGTCACCTGGGCATGAAGGAAGTCATCAGCCTCAACTGGCGCAATGACCACATGTCCTCCGCGCCGCTCAAGGAGATTCGCGCCCAATACATTCTCCTCATCCGCAAGTATCGGCCCGATGTCCTCATGTCCTGGGATCCATGGGGACACTATGACCGCAACCCCGATCACAAGCGCGTGGCCCGCGCCGTCGGAGAAGCTGTCTGGATGGCCGGACTCCCGAACGTTCACCCCGAACACCTCGCCGCCGGACTCGAGCCCTTCCGCGTTCCGCAGCTCTACTACGCGCAGCGCGAAGACTACGGCAAGGGACACACGGCCAACATCGCCATGGAATTCAACCAGGCCCAACTCGATCGCAAGACCGACGCCTTCTGGTCGCACAAGAACGTCCGCGGAAACCCCGCCAGCCCTGAAGCGCGGCGGCTCTCCATGGAGACTCCCAGCCGGGAAGCCGGCAAGCGCGCCGGAGTCACATTCGCGGAACTCTTCTACGCCATCGGCGAGTGGGACGACGTGCCCGGCCTGAAAGACTATCTGCAAACCAACGCGAGGCCCAAATGAAATTCCTGCTGCTTGCCCTCACCATTTCCGCCCTCGCTGCCGCGCCGCTGCCTCTGGGTAAGATTCCGCCCGGCCACGTCCTCCTCGTCATCGAGCCCCATCACGACGACCACACGACGGACTACGGCATGGGCGGCCTCATCGCCAGGTTCACCGACGCCGGCTACGAATCCTGGTACGTCCGCGCTTCCAACGACGAAAAGGACGGCGCCAGCGGCTATCCGCTCAATGACATGATCAACCTCCGCGAGTCGGAAGCCGCCACGCGCGTCCTGGGAATGAAGGGCGTTTACAGCCTCAACTGGCGCAACGACTACATGGACCCCATCCCCCTCCTCGAACTCCGCGCTCAATTGATCCTCCTCATCCGCAAACACCGGCCGGACGTTGTGCTCAGCCACGATCCATGGGGCCACTATGACCGCAATCCGGACCATCGCAAGGTGGCCCGCGCCGTCGCGGAAGCCGTCTGGATGGCCGGCCTCCCGAACGTTCATCCCGAACATCTCGCCCTCGGCCTGGAGCCCTACCGCGTCCCCTATCTCTTCCTCAAAGCCCGCGTCGATTACGGGCGCGGCCACCATGCGAACGTCGCGATGGAACTCACCCAAAGCCAGGTGCAGCGCAAACAGAAAGCTTACGTAACCCACCTCAACGTCTACGCCCACCCCTCCATGGCGCGCAATATCCGCCGGCAACTCCGGGCCGAAAATCTCACCGTCCCCGAGTTCGAAGGCAAGACCGACGAGGAGGCGGCGGTGCTCATCGAAGAGTGGTACATGGATTGGATCTCCCGCAAGCGCGGCGAGGAAAACGGCGTGCGCTACGCCGAGGTCTACTGGTATCGTGATGAATTCGACTATCTCCCCGGTCTTAAAGACTACATCTCAACCAACGCGGTGAAATGATGATTGTTCTCTTCCTATTGTTCGCTTCTCTGGCCAGCGCGAAAACCGTCCTCGTCGTCACAGCCGACGCCTCTGACTTCATCCTCGCCGCTGGAGGTTCCATCTCGGCCATGGTCGCCGGCGGCGATCGCGCCATTCTCGTACGCGTCACTAATGACGACAAGGACTCGTGGCGCGTGCCGCCCGAAGAGACCGCGTCGCGCACGAAAGCCGAAGTCGAGCAGGCGGCGAAAATCCTCGGTATTACGCAAGTGCATTCGCTCGGCTATCGCGCCGACGAACTCGGCGGAGTGTCGCCCACGGAGATCCGCGACCGCATCCTCTTCTACATCCGCCTGCTCAAGCCCGACGTCCTGTTCATCCCCAATCCCTACGCCGAATATGACGAGGTGCTCGATCGCTTCTACACCGGACTCGCAGCCGAGGAGGCGCGGCAAGCGGCGGCTCTCCCTAATTTCCAACTCCCCTTCGCCAAGGTCGGCCTCCAACCTCACGTCACTCGCGAACTCTATTACTACGCCCAGCCCTTCGACCCGCGCCGCCGCGAAGCGGAAAGCACCGCCACCTTCACTCCCCAGCCCAAAGTGGTCAGCATCGCGTCGACGTTTGATAAGAAGCTTCGCGCCGCCCAGGCGTTGAAGACCATCAACTACAGCATGGCTATGCGCATCCGCCAGCGCCTGGAAGACACTGGACGCAAGCTCCCCCTCCTCGAAACAGTCGATGACGCCGCCGTCAACAAACTGGTCGAAATCAACGTCCGCAAACTCTCCGAAATCGCCGCCAAGGATTCTCCCTACAAGCAAGCGGAGGAATTCATGTACGCCGGACCTGAATTTCAGGTGCCTCAGAAACTGCGCTAAACGGCAGCGGCATGCCGGGGACGCCTACTCCCGGACCACCTTCCCATCGATCACCACCATCACCGGCCGCAGGTCCTTGATCTCGTCCTCGGGCACGCTCATGTAGTCCTTGTCCACCACCACCAGGTCCGCCAGTTTTCCCGTCTCCACGCTGCCCCGCTCCTTTTCGGAATGCTGTAGCCATGCCGCCCATAACGTGTACATCCGCAGGGCGTCCTCGCGGGAAATACACTCTTCCGGATTGAGCACCGCCCCGTTCGTCATCTTCCGCGTCACGGCCGTCCACATTCCCAAAAACGGATTGTACGGATTCGTTGCTGTGTTCCTGTCGAACCCGGTCATATGATCACTGCCGCCGGCGAGCAGCACGCCCCGGTTGCGATACGACTTCAGCGGGATGAAATACTTCATGCCCCCGCCCGGAAACACTTTCGACAGCGCGGGCCCGTCCAGATACAGCCATGCCGGTTGAACATCCGCCGGGAGCCCCATCCGCGCCAGCCTCGCGATGGCCGTTGGCGACTGGAAACTCGCGTGCATCAAATGCGACCGCGTCGGGGTGATCGGCTTTTCCTTGTTGAGCCGCTCAAAGCAATCAAGCAGCGCATCGATCGCTCCCCCGCCCTGGCTGTGCGCCGTCAACTGCCACCCCAGATCCCGCGCCGCCGACATGATCGTATAGAGCTTGTCCGGCGCGATGAACAATTGCCCCCGGGAATCGGGATTCGTTTGACCGTACAACTGCCGCCCGAACTCGCCGTACGGCACGCGCTGGTACGCCGTGCCGATCGTCATCCCTCCATCCAGCGTCACCTTGAACGCCCCGAATTTCAGCCACGCCGTATCGATCCCGCCCACCATCCTGCCGCTCCGGTATGGAGCCGTCCGAATGCGTTCCACCACCTGTTCCACGGGAGGCGATGCGTCCAGCCGCCACGTCATCACCACGCGAAGCGGCAGCTTCTTCTGCTTGTAGATCTCTTCGTAAAGTCCGATATCCTCCGGAGTCACCGCCCGGTCGCCCACCGTTGTCAACCCCGCGTCCACGTATCGCCCCAATTGCGCCTCGAGCGCCGCGCGTTTGTCGTCATGGGAAAACCCCTGCGACTCGCTGTTCGACTTCAGTCCCTTCAAGAGCCGGTTCGCGTTGCGCAGAATCCCGTTCGGCT
Organism: Bryobacterales bacterium; assembly: GCA_020847975.1. Classification (GTDB taxonomy): domain Bacteria; phylum Acidobacteriota; class Terriglobia; order Bryobacterales; family Bryobacteraceae; genus CADEFT01. The sequence continues at coordinate 14,973 of JADLBD010000031.1, forward strand.
CCCCCTTCGCGTCCCGCCCGATCTCCCCCCCCGGCGGATTGGGCGTTTCCCTCGTGATGCCGCTCATCTTCAACGCGTAGGAGTTCACCACCCATACGTAGCTTGCATCGAAGCCCACCGGATGTTCCGTAGCTACGTCAAGCACTTCCTTCACCGGCATTCGCATCTCACGCAGCCGCGTCGGAAAGGTGCGCGGGACAATGATCCACTCCCCCTTCGGTGTCGCTTTCATTCGTTCCCGAATGTACGCCTGAATGGCCGCAAACGAATCGAGCGGCGGCAGTTTCCCCCGGTATTCGCTCAAGCCCGCGCTCAGCGCGTGCACGTGCGAATCGATCAACCCGGGCAGCACCGTCCGGCCGCGCAGATCCACCACCCGCGTCGACGCGCCCCGTAGCTTCAGTACCTCGGCATTGCTCCCCACCGCGGTGATCCGCTTCCCCGTCACCGCCACCGCTTCCGCCACGCGAAAACGCTCGTCCACTGTCAGCACGCGCCCGTTGTGGAGTATCAGGTCCACACCCTGAGCGTTCTGAACCAGCATCACAATGAAATATACGAACTGCAAAGTCATACCTCCTGCTCCGCTCACGGTTTTTCCTCTGCCTTATTTTCCAACTTCTCCAGCACCGCACGGAACGTCCGCATCTCCGCCTCGCTCAACCCGCGCAATACCGAGCGCTCCAGCTTTTCCAAATGCGAGTAGACTTTCGAGGCCACTCTCGCTCCCTGGCGCGTCAACCGCACGCGGAACGTACGCCGGTCCCTCTCGTCCGCTTCCCGCGATACCCAGCCGCGCTCCGCCATCCTGTCCAGAATGCTGGTCAGCGTGGACCGTTTGTGCGCGAATGCCTTGTGCAGTTCCGCGATCGTGGAGTCTCCCTCAGCCTTCAGGTGCGCCAGAATGTGCGCTTCCCCCTGGTTTACCTCGGCGTCCGCGAGCCGGCCGATATAGAGTCCGATGCGGTGAGTCGCCCGGTGTACGTGCGGAATCAATTCCAACGGCATGACCGTCATCTTGACATATTTTCAGATTGTACGATATCGTAATATCTGGTTTCGTATGATTGAAGACGAGGCGTTCCTCCGCGCGTTCGAATCCCTCGCCCTCCCGCCCGCGGACTTCCGCCACGCGGATCACGTCCGCCTGGCGTGGATCTACCTCCGGCAGTCCCGGTTCGATGAGGCTCTCGCCCGCCTCTCCTCCTCCATCCTCCGTTTCGCCACCCACCACGGCGCGGCCGAAAAGTATCACGAAACCATCACCCATGCCTGGATGGTCCTCGTGCAACACGCCCTCACCCAGTCTCCGGAAGCAACCTTCTCTGATTTCCTCGCCGCGCACCCTCACCTTCTGGATGCGCGCACCCTCGAGCGCTACTACTCACCCGCGGCGCTTCAGTCCGGGGAATCCCGCCGGCGTTTCGCCCCCCCGGACCTCCAACCGCTCCCCGTTATGCAATCACCTTCGGTGTTTCCTTCGGCGAAACTCCGTCCGGATCATTCGCCGTAGCCCCGTGCGGAGCCGCCACCGGCCCCCTCAACAGCGGATCATTCGTTCTATGCATCCATTGATTCAACCGCTCCCGCATCTCCTGGAGCGTGCCCCGCGCGGCGGCATCGCCCGCCACATTCCGCGTCTCATTGGGATCAAACACCAGGTCGAATAACTGCTCCTGCTCCACTCCCCGTTCCTTCCATCCCATCTCCAGCCAGTAGCTCTTGCTCAAGCCATCATCACAGTTGGGCAGATTCGGATGCTTTCGCCCGTCAAAGTGCCTGATGTATTTCCAGCGATGCGTCCGCACGGCGCGCTTCGGCTCGTAGGCCGCATGATAGTTCACCTCGGCGAAGATCTCCTCGTGGATCTCCTTCGCCTCCCCGCGGATCAGCGGCAGCAGCGATGTCCCCTCCAGCCGCCGCGGCTTGTCGATGCCCGCGAGTTCGCACAGCGTGGGGAAAATGTCGAGGTGCGACACCATGGCATCCACCACCTTCCCGCCATGAAAGCCTCCCGGACCGCGCAGGATCAGCGAGACTCCCATCCCATGGTCCGTCAGGTTGCATTTCATCGCCGGGAACGCGATCCCGTGGTCCGTGGTCGATATCACCAGCGTGTTCTGGGCCAACCCGTTCGCCTCCAATCCGTCCAACACCTTCCCCACGCCATCGTCCATCACGCGGGCGCTTGCCTTGAATGCTGCGATGTCCGCCCGCGTTTCCGGTGTGTCCGGGATCGGCGCCGGGGGATGGCAGAAGCGAGGGTCCTCTTTGGGCCCCGGCTTTCGAAACTCCCGGTGAGTTTCGAAAAATCCCACATCCAGAAAAAACGGCGCTTCATGCTTCCTGCCCAGGAATGCAGCCGCCGCCGGAGCCACGTCCTCCACATGGTTCCCCTTGAAGCTCATCACTTCGTCGTAGCCGATTACTTTGGGGTCGCGCGCCACGTGTTGCAGCCCGCACAAGGTCGAGCGGTACCCGGCGGTGCGTAGCGTGTGCACGACGTGCTGCCGGTAGTCATTCAACGAAAAGCCGCGGTGCGCCAGCCCGAGCATTCCGTTGTTATGCGGACACATGCCCGTCAGCAGGCTCGCACGGCTCGGCGAGCACGTGGGAGCCGCGTTGAACGCCTTGCGGAACAACACTCCTCCTTCCGCCAGCCGCTGCAGATTCGGCGCCGGCACGGCGTGCCCATAGGGCTGCAAATAGCGCCCCGTATCGTGCGAGTGAATGTAGAGGATATTCGGAGGCGTACGTCCCACCTGCGCCAGTCCGCTCGAGGCGGCGCCCGCCACGCACGTTCGCAGAAAGTTCCGCCGCGCCACATCATCGGTTCCCATGCCAACCGTTCTATCATGCGGGCGCCCGCCGCGTGCGTCCACTCTTACTCGCCGTGTTTCTCCAGCGCCCGAGACACCCGCTCCACGTAGTCCTGTGTCTCCGTAAACGGAGGCACCCCGCCATAGCGGTCCACCACGCCGGGACCGGCATTGTAGGCCGCGAGCGCGAACTTCAGGTTGTTGTTGTACCGCTCCAGCAGTTCCTTCAGGAATCTCGCCCCCGCATCGACGTTTTCCATCGGATCATGCACATTCCGCACGCCAAAATGACGGGCCGTCGCCGGCATTAACTGCAACACTCCTGCCGCGCCCTTGCTGCTCACCACGCAAGGCCGCCCCGCTGACTCCCGTTGCGCCATCGCCCGCAGCACCTCCAGGCTCACGCGATGCCTCCTCGCGGATTCCCGAAGGATCGCCTCCAGCGCTTCGGGCTCCACTGCCGCACACGAGCGCCACGCCACCCTCGGAGAGACGACCCTCCGAACGGCGGAATCAATGATCATTGGAACTCCGAAAGGAGCCGGTTCCAGCGGCGGCATCCCCCGAAAAGGCGGAAGCAGAATCGGTATGGAGAGTCCCAACACGAACGATAGGCTCCACAGAGCGCTCTCCACGGAGCCCTTCCCAATGCCAGGCACTCGACAGATTACTCGTATGCGCACCCGGAAGCGGCAGCGTGTCTGGAACTTCATCAGAACATCTCTCGAGAACTTAGTGCCCGTTCTGCAACAACTTCTCTGAGAATAATCCCCGGAATTGTGCGCCAAACCCTCCCATCGGGGATAATTAGAGTTGCACCTGAACCTCGAAGCTGCCCTCGTCAACGTCTGCCTGTTGATCATCCTCACCGTGCCGCATGAGTTCGCGCACGCCTGGACCGCGGTACGTCTCGGCGATGACACACCGGAGAGGGAAGGACGCCTCACGCTCTATCCTCCGGCCCACATCGATCTGCTCGGCACCATCATCCTTCCCGCCATCACTTCGCTGCTCGGCGGAGGTTTCATCGGCTGGGGACGTCCCGTCAATACCAACCCCGGACGCCTTCGGTACGGATTGAACGGCCTCGCCGTCGTCGCCCTCGCCGGGCCGTTCAGCAATATCCTTCTGGCGGTGATCTTCGCGGCGCTCGCCATCTTCACCGGCAGGATCTACGCCGACTTGAGTGAATTCGCCGCCCGCGGAGCCCGCCTCAGCATCTACCTCGCGCTGTTCAACCTCATCCCCGTCCCGCCCCTCGATGGCTCCAAACTCCTCATCGCCGCCCGCATCCCCCTCGTCATCTATCACGAACTCGCGCGATTCGGATTCATGTTCCTCATCCTCGCCTTTTCGTTCACTGACGTGGGCGGTTACCTCGCCCATTACACCATGCGTCTCACCGACCTCATTTTTTCTCTGTTCTATTAGCCTCGTCCGTGACAAGATCCTCGAAGTCCTTGCGGAGCCCCTCAATCTGCTCCCGGTAGCGCTGCGCGTCCCCATAGTCGAAGAACCGTTGATAGCGCGAATGCGGAGCGCGCAGGCGCCGCGCGTGCTTGATGGGGCACCAGTGCTGCTCCGTGCGCGCCGTCACTTCCACCGCATATGCCAGAAGACCATTCGCATAAGAACAGTAGGCGCAGTTGAGCCGTTCCACCAGGTTCAGATACTTCAAGTGCCCCCGGTCGAAGATGACATAATCGGCGCGCCGCACTTTGGGAATTCCGTAGATCGGAAAGCACACCCCTTGATAGACGAACAGAAAAACATCCAGGACCACAAAGGGAATCATCCCCGCATAGATGACCGGGGCGGACAGAATCGCCAGCAGGCGCGATTCGGCAATGTAGCGCGGCAGGCGCGTCTTCAGCTTCCGGTGCTGCTCGATCGCCTCCTGTTCAAACCTCGCCTTCCCTTGTGACCACCGGTAGCGGAATTCGTGCTCCTTTTCCTCCAGGGCAAGCCCCAGTTCGTGTTCAATCGTCCGGATCCGCTCCAGCAGTTCTTTAGTCGTGTGCACTCCAGCCATACCCCTCTATCCTCTCCGCCCCAGAAACATCTCGCTGTGATGCGCAATCTTCTCCGCCTGGAAGCCGGCTTCCGTCAACCAGCGCAGCCACGAATCCCTCGGAAACACGCCGCATTCATGGTGATCGTGCACGCACCGCACACGGCCATCGCGCTCGCACAGCAGAATCGCAAAGTCCACCTCATAGATCCCATCCAGGGGATCGGGATCGCGGAACCACGCCACGTAACGCCCTTCGCGGCCGTCCAACTCGCCGCCGCCCTCCTGGGTCCTCTCGAGGAACGTTTCCTCCGTCGCATCCGGAACAAACAGCGCGGCGCCTCCGGGACGCAGATGGGCATACGCGGTCGCCATTGTCTTGCGCAGATCCTCTTCCGTCTTCATGTACATCACGGCATCGTTCAGAAACACCGCGTCATACACCCGGTTCAGCCGTACATCTCGCATGTCCGCCTGAAACTGCTCACAGTCGGGGTTGAGTCGAGCGGCCTCGCGCAGCATCTCCGGCGAGATGTCCGCCAAGTGCATCTGGAAGTGCTTCTTCAAATGCCAGGCCACACTGCCCCCGCCGCAGCCCAGTTCGAGTACCAGCCTCGGATTACAGGCTTTTTTCAGAATCTCCGCGAAAAGAGCTGCCCGCTCGGCGCACGCTTCCGGAGGCGAGAAGACAGGCCACCACGAGGATAGTTCCGCATACAACATCCCCATGCTTAGTCGATGTGCTGATAGGCGGGAATGGTGAGAAACTCCTGAAACTCTCCACTCGTCATCATCTCGGCGAAGATCTCGGCCGCCACCTTCTTGTTCGGCGTTCCGGGTTTCTCCGCAAGCTCCTTGTCGATGGCCGCTCGCACCATGTCGCCGTCAATCGTGGCCCCTCGCGTGGTCTTCACCCCATGCCGCACCCACTGCCACACCTGCGACCGCGATATCTCCGCTGTCGCCGCGTCTTCCATGAGGTTGTAAATCGGCACGCAGCCGTTCCCGTTGAGCCACGCTTCCAGATACTGAATGCCGACATCGACATTGATCTGCAAACCCTCCTCGGTGATCTCGCCGCTATGCGGTTCCAGCAGCCCGGCCGCGGTGGCGTGAACATCCTCGCGCTTCACATCGATCTGGTTCGCCGTGGGCATGTGGGCATTGAACACATCCATCGCCACCGGCACCAGGCCGGGATGGGCCACCCACGTGCCGTCATGCCCCGCCTTCACTTCGCGCAACTTGTCCTGCTTCACCTTCTCGATCGCCTTCGCATTCGCTTCCGGATCGTTCTTGATGGGGATCTGCGCCGCCATCCCGCCCATGGCGTGAATCTCGCGCTTGTGGCAGGTCTGAATCAGCAGGTCCACGTAAGCCTTCAGGAACGCTTTGTCCATGGTGACCTGGGCGCGGTTGGGCAGCACCTTGTCCGCCCGGTGGCCGAGCTTCTTGATGTAGCTGAAGATATAATCCCAGCGGCCGCAATTCAGCCCCGCCGAATGGTCGCGCAGCTCATAGAGGATCTCGTCCATCTCGAACGCGGCGAGGATGGTCTCGATGAGCACCGTCGCGCGGATGGTTCCTCGCGGCACGCCGCAGTAATCCTGCGCGAACACGAACACGTCGTTCCACAAACGCGCTTCAAGGTGGCTCTCCATCTTCGGAAGGTAGAAGTACGGCCCCCACCCGCGCGTCAGCGAGTTCTTGCCGTTGTGAAAAAAGTACAGCGCGAAATCAAACAGCGACCCCGATACCGGCTCGCCATCGAGCAGCATGTGCTTCTCCACCAGATGCCAGCCGCGCGGGCGCACCAGCAGCACCGCCGTCTTCTCGTTCAGCTTGTAGCCCTTGCCGTCCGGGTTCGTGAACGAAATCGTGCCGTCCACCGCGTCCCGCAGATTGATCTGCCCCTGAACGTTGTTGTCCCACGTGGGGGAGTTGGAATCCTCGAGATCCGCCATGAACACTGAAGCGCCGGAGTTCAGCGCGTTGATGATCATCTTCCGATCCACCGGCCCGGTTATCTCCACGCGCCGGTCCTCGAGCGGCTGTGGAATCGGAGCCACCGTCCACTTCGCCTCGCGGATCTCCTTCGTACTCTCGAGGAAATCCGGTAAGGCGCCCTGGCGCAGCTCCGCCCACCGTTCGGCGCGGCGCGCCAGCAGTTCCTTCCGGCGCGGCCCAAAGGCCCGGGCCAGTTCCACGATAAACCGGACGGCCTCCGGAGTCAGAATCTCGCGATACGCCCCCTCGATGGGGCGCGTGAATTTGACGCTCTCCGCGACGCTTGGTGCACTCACTTGGGAACTCTCCTATTCGTAGCGCAACGCCTCCACGGGATCGAGTTGCGCGGCTTTCACTGCGGGCCAGACTCCAAAGAATACACCCACACTGACGCTTACGCCAAACCCGGTCGCCACCGCCCACACCGGAACCTTGGACGGAAGCGAGGGAACCAGCGCCCCCACCAGCATGGTTACCAGGATCGACAGCACGATCCCGATCAGTCCTCCCGCGCCCGTCAGCGTCACCGCCTCGGTCAGAAACTGAAACACGATGTCGCCCCGCCGCGCTCCAATCGCCTTCCGCACGCCGATCTCCCGCGTCCGCTCCGTCACGCTCATCAGCATGATGTTCATGACCCCGATGCCGCCAACCAGAAGCCCCAGCCCCGAAACGGCAATCGAAACCCCCACCACGGCGCCCGTGATCCGGTCAAACTGCTTGATGATCTGGTCCGCGGTCGAAATGGCGAAGTCGTCCTCTACCCCAAACGGCGCCCGGCGCAGTTTCCGCAGGATGGATTGCACCTCGTCAAAGGCCTGGTCGCGCAACCCTTTGCGCGCTTTGATCGTCAGCAGGATGTTATCCAGTTGCGGAAACCGCTGGCGCCCCGTTTGCAATGGGATGGCCACCTGGTAGTCGAGCTGGTTCTCGCCAAAGAATCCGCCCTTTGCCTTGGCGAACACGCCGATCACCAGAAACTCCGCCCCGCCGACGTTCACCGCCCTTCCAATCGCCTTGCCGTCCGGAAAAAGCGCGTCGGCAAGCGAAGGCCCGATCACGGCCACCTTCGCCGCGCGGTTCGCTTCCTCCGAGGTGAAGATCCTCCCCTCCATCAGATCCCGAGGCTGAAGGTTGAAATAGTTCGCCGAGTAGGCGGCCATGCCCACCTGGTCCGATTCAAACCCCGGCACCTTCGCTACCAGCGGTTGGCCCCCAACCGTGCCCGGAATAATCAACTGAATCCCAACGTCATCTACGGAAGGCGCCAGCCGCTTCAATATCTCTGCATATTCGGGCAAAATCGGCTTGCGGCGAAGTTCCGTCTGCTTGGGCCGCTGGTTCGGATCCCCGCTGTAGCGCGTGACAAAGACGTTGTCCGGGCCGAACTCCTCGAAGAACGTGACGATCCCCTGCCGCAATCCCGTGAGCAGGCTCGAGACCGTCACCACCGTAGTGATGCCGATTACGATCCCAAGGATCGTCAGCAGAGACCGGAAGCGATGCGACCAAACCGCATCCACCGCAATCTGCATGTTTTCGGCGTGGGAAATCCGCATCTCAATCCGCCCTCAGCGCCTCCACGGGGTCAAGGCGCGCCGCGCGCGAGGCGGGATACCAGCCCGAAGCCACTCCTACTGCCGTGGACACGAAGATTGCCAGAAACGCATACGGCAACGTGATGCCCAGTTTCACCTCCACCACGCGGGAAGCAATGGCTACCACGCCCCATCCCAGAGTCAGCCCGATGGTTCCGCCCACCGCCGACATCAGCACGCTCTCTATCAGGAACTGCCGCATGATGTCCGCCCGTTTGGCGCCCACCGCCTTGCGCACGCCAATCTCCCGCGTCCGCTCCGTCACGCTCACCAGCATGATGTTCATGATCACGATCCCGCCCACCACCAGCGAGATCGCCGTCACGGGAACCACCACCGCGCTCACCAACGCCAGAATGCTATCCACGAACGCGCGGATCGCGTCCGGCGTCAACGTGTCGAAATTGTCGGGCTTCCCCGGCGGCGTGTGAAACCGCGAGCGCAGGGCAACCCGCGTGATATCGAGCGCGTCGTCCATGGTCAGCCCCGTCCCCGGCCTCGGCTTTCCGAACACCGCATACCCGCCCCGCGACTGCCCGAACATCTTCACATACACAGTCGCCGGAATGTACACCGGATTATCCTGCTGCGTGCGGGCGCCGCTCGACCCCAACTTCTCCTGGACACCCACCACAACAAAATCGAGGCCGCGGATCTTGATCGCGTTCCCCACCGGCGAAACCCCTGGGAACAGGGTCTCCCGCAGTTCATCTCCAATCACGGCCACCTGCTGGCGATTCCTTTCTTCCTGCTCGGTAAAAAAACGTCCATCGGTCAGCGTGACGTCGCGAATCTCCGGCAGGGAAGCCGAAACCCCAAGGATAGTGGCCGCCTGGAAGATGGTATCTTCGTACTTCACGTCTTCCACGCGCTGCGTGTAGGGGCTGTAGAGGACGCGGTCCCCAGTGGTGGCGCGAAGATAGTCCACCTCCTCGGCACGGATGGGTTTGTTTCGGCGTAGCTTCTCGGCGCGCTCCTTGCGGTTCATGCGCCCCAGTTGCGCCAGTTGCGCAATCAGATAGCTGTCGCTCCCAAAAACCTTCGAAGTCGTCTCCTCGGCGTAGTTACCCATCCCATCAATCGCCGCCCCTACCATCACGACACTCGACACACCGATAATCACCCCCAGCAGCGTGAGGAAGGTGCGCAGCTTGTGTGCCCGGAGGGAATCGAAGGCAAGGCGAAAGGCAGTCCAGGTGCTGCTGACGGGAATTGGCATCAATCATTCCCATGGTAGCGGCTCCCGCATGAACGGAGCGTCCGCTGAGAAAAGTTTCCAATGTTGTCTTATACCACGGGCTTCCGGTTCCCTGCCCTTATCTGCCGGCAGACACACCCAAAGCGATCTGGATCGCGGCGCCGATTTCCTTCTCGAGTTGGCTCGTTGGCGTCGACTGGAATTGGATGGACCCTCGCTGCCCGCTCTTCGCCACTGACTGAAGAACCCGGCTCATCTCTTGTGTATAGGCGGAATTTGATGCCCAACCATCACCGATCAGATGACTCAATGATACCTGATAATCCCGTGCTATGTCCGGGATCGAATGTGTACCCACATCAAATTTAGGACCGATAGTTACGGATGTTTTGTAGTTATTTTCGACGAGAAGAAGCGGCACTATCTGATCCATCACCTCTGGCGGGATCTCGAAGGGGGTTCTTAGAGCCCTCCCGGTGGCCGCATATGCCGTAGTGATTCCAGGCAAGGCGCGAGACAAGACACGGAACCCGTCCAATTTTTCTCCGGGCTTGATCGGCTGAGCGGAATCAACGCAAGTCCAGGCAACAAATCTGCCCATTTTCTCCGGTTTTCGAAGATCGCCGTTTCCCACCAAAGCCGCCTGCGGAGCCACCGGCCGCCCCGCGCCGTTTAGTTTCGAGGCATACCACGTCCCGTGGCTGGTCCGGATCGGGGTCTCGGCGGGAGGGACAACAATATCGAACAACCGGATTGCCTCTCTGGCGGATTGACCGTTGGCCACAATGTAGTCGTAAGTATAAACATCACTCTCTCGGGTCACATTCACGCTGATATGAGGATCAACAATAAACTGAGGGCGGAATCGGAAAGACAGCATTCGTCCTCCACCAGGATCACCGGTCTTGAGCGGCTCGGGAAAGTACACTACGTACTCGGCGGCAGCCTCATCGAAAAACACGAACTGCTTGGCGGGTGGTGAATTATCTTGTGTGTATTGACGCCATGGCGGCACTGCCTCGACTGCCGATCTCTTCCGCGGAAGAAGCGTATAGTGCTGGGCGGACAAGACCAGTCCGATCAGGCCTAACCCTATTCCGCGGCTACTCGCCTTGAGCATTCCTATCTCCAACCATAAGCTATTCCGTTGATAACGAGATTTTGGCAGCTTCGCCAATCTCCGCCTCTAGCGGAGTCTTTGGAGACTGGCTGTACCGGAATGGAACACGTTGCCCGCCCGATCGAACAGCCTCTATCAGCGAAACCAACTCTTCCATGAAAGGAGATCCAACCGCGCCCTGAAGGCGGAGATTCTCGATCGCGGGAAGGAAGTCGCTTGCAACCCATACAGGGTCTTTGGATGGCCCATCCGCCGGGTTGAATTTTGGACCAATCGTAAGAAATGTCTTCCAGTTGTGCTCAGGCGCCAGAACGGGTTCGAGTTGGGCGGCAACTTCAGGCGGCAATCCATCTGGCGTCTTAGCCGGCACGTCACTGGACCCAAATGCAGCGGTGATCCCCGGCAGAAAACGAGACGTGATCTGAAATCCCCCAGTGGATTCGAATGGTTTAATCCCGTTGGCAGCGGCATCCGCTTTCCATGAAACAATCCGGCCCGCTCCGGCACGAATAAAGAGACGGGGGCCGCCAACGGGACTATCCGGGCCGTGCGGAAGCGGAGCCAAAGTGCTCTTCCACGTCTGGTGACGCAGCGCAATACCGGCGTCTTCCACCGACGCCGTCAATGCGAACTCGCGGATGGGACGCTTTGCCGCGGGTCCGTTCTGTACAACATAGCTGTATACAAGAAGCCCGTTAGCGTCCTTCTTCACCGTGACGCGCGCCTCGGGAGCCACGGCAAACTGAGCTTCGATCCTGAACTCAACCCGCCCGCCGCCGTCTTTGTTTGGATAGGAAACCACGTATTCCTGAGCGGCGTAGTCAAGGTAAACAAAATACTTGTCCGCCAGGTCGCGGGGAGGACCGCCGGGTTGCCAAAATGGAATGGGCGTGCCTACTTTGCGACGACGCTCCAACGACCGGCGGGGTAAAGCCGCTCCTGGTCCTGGTTGATATGAAAATCCCAATAGGAATCAAAGTGCTCACTGAGGTAGAGCGCGCGGAGTTTGAGAAGGGCTTCGGCCATGAGAGCCGTCCAACGCATGCCTGATCTCTCCATGCGATCTTTGATCAGGTTCTTGCAAGCGCCTTCG
>JADLBD010000032.1 GCA_020847975.1 Bryobacterales bacterium
AGCGGGGCCTCGAAGCGCATCCGGGCGTGCTCTTCCTCGCAGGTCCACTGGGAGGCATGGAGCGCCTGCCGCTCGAAGGGCAGCGCGGCGGCAAGCCGGGGCGTCCACCCGTGCTCGATGAATTCGAGGAAGAACCGCTCATCGGATCCATAAATCTTGTCGCCGGCGACGGCATGGCCAAGCCAGCTTGCATGCACGCGGATCTGATGGAGCCTGCCGGTGTGCGGCGTGACGCGCGCGAGCGTGAACCCGTTCCCGCACGCCAGGGGTTGAAACTCTGTCTGTGCGGGCTGGCCGCCGGGCGTCACCGCGCGGCGCACGACGACGGCGGAGCCTTCCGCCTTGCCCACTGGCTGATCCACGACAACGCTCTCCCGCAACTCCCCGCAGAGGATGGCGTGGTAGACCTTGCGCACCTGGCGGTGTTCGATGGCGCGCTGAAGTTTCGAGCCCAACCCGGCGTCCCAGGCGAGGACGACCACCCCGCTGGTCTCGCGGTCCAACCGGGAGGGCATGTGCAAGCGCGGAACGCTGAGGTATTGGCGGCAGGCCCCGACGAGGCTCGACCATGGGCCGTGTTTTGAGGGATGGCACAGCACAAGCCCCGGCTTGTTCACCACCAGCAGGCCATCACCGCGATGGATGGTCCAGGCCTCGATCTCCTCGGGCGTGATTTGCCAGCCCCATTCGGTTCGCGGCATCAGGTGTAGACGAACTCGACAGTGGCCATGCAATCGGTGAGGGCGGCCACGCGGATCCAATGCGCGGAGTAGCCTTGGGGAAACACGTGAAACGCGTAGCCCGCGGCCGGGACGTTCACGCGCGCGTAGGGCTTCCATTCTCCGGTTCCGATATCGACTTCGAGGGCGAACTCCGCCGCTTTGTCCGTGGAGAAGTGCGCCACCTTCTTGTCGTATCCGGTCATCAGGTAGGGGTCGGAAGCGGCTCCGCGCTTCACGGCCTGCTTCCGCCAGACGCCGCCCCAGCCTTGCGGTTTGCCCCAGGACCACAGGTCGTCCGTCTTGCCGAACCAGATCCCGGATTGGGGCTGGCCCACCACGGGATTCGCGTCGCCGTTCGCGGTTGTCTCGTTGCCCGCCACGGCCAGCAGGCCGCGAAAGCCCGTGTAGTCGGGGATGATGCGCAGGTGCTGGCAGATGGGCTTCACGCCCCAGATGCGGCCTTCAAAGGCGATCGGCTGCAATTCGAAGAACGAGCCTTGGATGTCGATGAGGAAATGCTCCGTTTCCACCTCGCGGATGCGCATCCACTCCGTCTGCCAGGCGTGCTCGAAGGCGTGCGAGGCTTTCGGGAGGCGGTAGCGCTGCCACTTGCCGCCCACCAGGGCCCACAGCACCACCGATGCCTCGTCCCAACCGGTGGCAAAGACCACCTGCTGGAGGTTGAGGCGTCCGGCCACGTCCATGTGCGGTTTGCCGGAAAGCCGTCTCCATTCGCCTTTGCCGTCCCACTCGAAGAGGCCCGCTCCGTCCTCGCCGTATTCATAGAATCCGTTGTTCGCCACCACGACGCGCCCCTGTCCGGTGAAGCCGCCCTTGAAGTGCGGCCGTTTGGTGAGCTTCATCACCTGGATGAGGTCGGCCGCCACTCGGCTTTTCAGGGTTGCGACGTCCGTCTCCATCAGCAGCCCTTCCATGGTCATGTGATAGACGCGATTGGCGGGGTCGGTAAGGTGGCGCATGGTGGCGGTCAGGCGGTGGTCCTCGAGGTCAGGGATGAAGCGCCAGTTGCCGCGCATGTCGATGGCGTACGGCCCGATGAAGCACTGGTTGGACTCGTGATGGATCAGGCGGTTGGCGTGGGTCCCGTTGTGGACGTGGATCTTTTCCGGCTTCAACTGATCGTCAATGCGGTAGAGGGCCAGACCGGAGCCGGTGGCTTTCTTGTGCGAGTTGTAGGTGACGGCCCAGAGCGATTCCGCCCATGGCATGAGGGCTCCGACGCCGCACTCCGTGCGTACGGGTCCCGTGTCCGCGCGGAAGCCGAGATTGGCGTGCGCGGGGAGCAGCGTCTGGGCGGCGGATCCGGATGCGCTGGCGAGCAGCGAGAGGAGGGAACGCCGGGAGAGTGGCATGACTTCAGTGTTTCATGGCGCGGACCGGGGTTGCAGGGAAAACAGCCGATGCAGTAAAACAACAGTAGGAATTGGAAATTGCGGCATTTCTAATTCATGAACTGGGAGGAATTCCAATTATGTCCTTTGGAGTATTCGTCCGGCTGCAAGCTGTCAGCCCGGACACGCGCATCACCGAGATCGTCGCCTGGGGCGATTTCCCGAAACCCGAGGCGAAGGTTATCCGCGGGATGCCGAAGTCGCGCGTTACGAATCGCTGCCACATTATTGGCTGGGACCTCTATTCCAGATCCTATGCCGCCCGGTTCACGCAGAAAACCGTCAGCGAAGTGGCGCAAGCCCTGGGCTACAACGGCGCCAATGAAGTGCGGCCCCTGCTCGAGTACGTTGAGAACAAGATCAGGGACAACTTCAGGCTGATGAACAACGACCTCACGCTCTATTACAATGGGTGCGCCTCGGAGAACAGCAGCGCGGGCGCGCTCTACCGCGCCGCCCGTGAGAAATGCGACTCCATCTATGGCGAGTGGGAAACGTGGGCGAACCAGGACAAGGTAGTGCCACAAAACGATAAACTCACCCATCTTGCGGCGGCGATCGAGGACGAGCAGTGGAAGATGTTCATCCACGGGTTTGACAGGCCTCCGGATCATCTGTTCTCGAAGGAGGAAATCGAGGCCTACTACTTACAATACGTGCAGATCTACCATGGGTTCATCACGGGCCGCGAACCGGACCTGTACTATCGTTATTTTTACGGAATCGATTCCGCGGATTTTCTCAGCAAAGCAAGAATGAAGCTGGGGATCTAGCTACTTTCCGGCGCAAAATTCCCAGATCGCGTGAAAAAAATGGTATCGGGCGTTATTGTACGGGCACATTTGAGTGCCGGTCGAATGGAGTAAGTAAGGAGAGATGCTGCGGGAGTGGTGTTG
>JADLBD010000033.1 GCA_020847975.1 Bryobacterales bacterium
ACGCCTTCCCCGAGGGCTACCGCAAACTCGACCCCGCCCGCATCATTCACGTCCATCTCCGCGACTACCGCTTCGTCAACGGCAAGGGCGAATGGTGCGCCGTCGGCGATGGCGAAATGGACAACCTCGGCCAGATCCGCGCCCTCCTCAAAACCGGCTACAAGGAATCCTTCACCCTCGAAACCCACTACCACAGCCCAAAAGGCAAAGCCTTCGCCAGCCGCACTTCCCTAACCGGCCTCTTGAAGGTAATCGAAAAAGTGTAAGACTAGGACCACAGCCAGCTTAACGTAGCTATAGCTACAGATAATGGCTCAATTCGGCCTCGAGTCGAACGCGATCGTTTCAGCGAAAATTCTCAACCAGTATTAGATCGGCCCCTTCCGCTTCATGTTGAGTGAAAAGCAGGAAGCGGCCGTTCGCATCGGCGGAGGGTTCTCCCATTATTCCTTTTTCAGCTTGCAGCATCACCTTCCTACGACCCGTCGTAAATTCGTAGTATTCGAAAACATCGCCCTTCGAGCCGGAGGTGACGAAATAGATGCCCGTCGCGGCTAAGGTGAAACCGTAGACGGGCCCTCTAATGAGAGAAGTTAAAGATCCATCGATTATCGACTTTCTCCAGACGCCTTGGTCGCGCCGGTAGAAGAGAAACTTCCCATCTGCAGATTCCTTTACATCCTGCGCATCTTCCAGACCAGGGATTGGGATCGGTTCTCCGCCATGTGCTGCAACCTTGAATGTTTGCTTCTTTCCGCTGCGAATCGCTGGAAAGTAGATCCACTTGCCATCCTGCGACCAGTTGAACCACAATGCTGGATAATCTAAAGCCTTTTCTGTGGTCGCTATGAACCGGGCTTGCCCACCGCTGGGGCTGATTGTGTACAGATCAGTCCTACTCTGCGCGTCGCGTCCAAACGCGATCTGCTTGCCGTCGGGCGACCACGCGCCAAGGAATCCTTCGACCAATGGCACCGCTGCCGACCCGTCGGCATTTGCGATCCACACACCCCCCGGCCCGGAACGATTGGACGTAAACACGATTTTCGTACCATCCGGAGAGTACCTTGCCGCCAAGTCCATGCGGGTCGAGGAAAGGAATAGTCCCGGGCGGCCGGCCGGCACACCTGGCCGCACCAGCTCCAGTCTGCAAATATTGAAGTCCGCCCTGGCGCTTGAATAGGCGAGGCGATTGCCGTTCCGGGAAAGGGTGAAGCCGTTGTTGAACGTATTGCCAGCATAAACCGATTGTTCGGCTTGAGCGCCTGAAAGCGGCACCTTTAGAAATCCACGGCCATGCTGCAGAACAATGGCGTCTCCCGTTGGCATCCAGTTGGGAGTTACACCTTGACCCAAAGGAAGCTGCCGCGGCTCATCCAGCGGCATCTGTTCTCTATTAAGCCTCAATACAAATAGCGATTTCCGTCGCAGGAACGCCAAGATTTGCCCATTCGGTGAAACTGCCGGTTCCCTGTCGTCGGAGTCTTCCGGAGGCGAGGTGAACTTCCGGCGCTCGCCCGTGGCGATCGAGATCATAAACAGTCCGGCCCGCGTCTGTCCAGTCGCGTCGGAGACGACCAGCGACTTGCTGTCCGGAAACCAAGCTGCCAGCTTCTCACCTTTTGCCAAGTCAAGGGAATGGCTCGTCGTTTGATGTTGTGGCAAGTGTAGTTCAGTTATCATACGTTCCGCTCCACCTAGCGGCGCAATCAGCCGCAATTCTAGATGACCGCCCTCCGTGATGCGAGTGAACGCGATCCAGCGCCCATCGGGCGACCATGCTGGACCTATATCGAAACCTCGTGATAGCCGCAGGGTCGTCTCGGAACCCACGACTTTGACGTATATCCCATCCGACTTCCCGTCTTCCCCGTCCCACTGGAAGGCCACTTGAGTTGCATCCGGAGAGAAAGTGGGCGAGAGTTCCTCCCCTTGGAGTGCGGTCAGCGGCGAATCGGTGGGCCGCAGCAACCCTCCATTATCCGATCCGCGCCACAGCATTGGCAGGATCGCAACTACCAGGGCGAGTCCCAGCAGAGCCCCCGCCACCAGCCAATCACTTTTCACATACTGGGCCGGCTTGTTTCGCGTCTTCGACTCTTCCTGTACCTCCATCAGCGCGAATCGGACATCGGCCATCGACTGAAATCGCTGGCTTGGATTCTTGCGTAGGCATCGCTCTACGATACGCTTGAGTTCCACTGTTGATTCAACGGCAGCGGCTCTTGATTGAGGATCGCAGCAAGTGTCGCAAGCTTCGAATCGCCCTGGAATGCACGCCGGCCGGCGACCATCTCGTATAAGATCGCACCAAAGCTGAAGATGTCTGACCGGGCATCGAGATTCCTTCCCTCGGCCTGCTCCGGTGACATATACGCCACAGTGCCGAGAATCGTTCCCTTTTCCGTCAATGCTGTGAGAGTGTCATCCTCCACGCTCAGTTCCCGTGGTCTGATGTCCTTCGCCAACCCAAAATCGAGTATCTTAATTTGGCTATCGGTATTCACCATGAAATTGCCCGGCTTCAGGTCGCGGTGGATGATGCCTGCTGCGTGCGCCTTCGCCAATGCGTCCGCCGCCTGAATCGCATACATCAGCGCATCCGCCTGTCCTAATTGCTTCGCGGCGATCACATTCGAAAGCGCTTGACCGTCTACCCATTCCATTACCATGTACGTGGTGTCCTCACGGGAACCGATGTCGTAAACGGTGACAATATTTGGATGATTCAAAGCGGAAGCTGCCTTAGCCTCTCGCAGGAAACGCCGGTTGCTATCCGGATCGCCGATCCGGTCCGGCGGCAAAACCTTAATAGCGACAACCCGATCTAACCGTGTATCCCGCGCCTTGTACACTTCTCCCATGCCGCCCGCACCGATCGCGGCGAGAATCTCATACGGTCCCAAGCGAGTCCCAGCCACCAAAGGCATAGGTTGTTTCTAAATTCTACTCCCATGCCTAAGATCCCACTGTCCACGCCTGTGTCGTGGAACCCATTGGGAAGCTCTCCTGTTCAAAACCGGCTACACGGAATCCTTCACCCTCGAAACCCACTACCGCAGCCCCAAAGGCAAAGCCTTCGCCAGCCGCACTTCCCTAACCCGCCTCTTGAAGGTAATCGAAAAAATGTAAGACTAGAGCCACAGCTAAATAAACTGAAACCTCTGCGCCCTGTCCGGCAAGATCCTCGGATCACCGCGCCGTGGCTAAGTACGCCCCAGTCGTCGCATCCACGAAGATCGAATAGTTGCTGCTCCCCACCGACTCGCCCCAAATCACCCGCCATGCCGGATCGGGATATCGCGGCGTCAGTTCCAACTGCAACATTACCGGCGTATTCGGAAACTTCTTCATGTAATCCGCGCTCTTCTTCGCTGCCGTCTCATACGCCTCATCCGAGTCGATCTTCAATGCCGCCACCAAAAAAGGCTTCGCCTGCCCCAGCGAACCGCTGAATCGCTCATCCGGCAATGCAAACACACCCTGATGCAGGCTGCCCCCCGCCTCGATCACGGAATAGCTGTACGTCTTCATGCGCCCCCTGCTCGGCGATACGAACACACACTGCCATGCCCCGTACTTCCCTTTGTCCGTCGGTACATCCTTAAGAGAAATGCTGGTGATCTGTATAGGCTGCACGTCCACCGCCCAGGCGCGGGCAGCGGGAAACATCTGATAAAAAGCATAACGTCCGGTAACAGGTTCCGGCGGTTTGGGCGGCTCTTTCTTCTTGGCTGCTTCCTTGGGGGCTTCGGAACAGCCGAACGCCGCCAGGAGAGCGGGAATCAGGAGCCAATAGCGTCGTGCGATCATGCATCTATTGTAAACATCCTCCTCACCGCCCCGTGCCGCCCCCCAAGACGCCGCTCCATCCGTGTGCCATAATGTGCGCATAGTCGCGGCCACCACTTCGGCCGCCCCAGTCTTGAACCTCAGGAGGGCTCATGCATTACTCCGCTCTGCTTGCCCGCTGTTCCCTGGCAGCAATTTCCCTTACCGCTTGCATCACTCTTGTTTTCGCCCAGGGCGCAGGCTCGCGCGGCGGCGGTGCCGGGCCCGTGGCGGGCGCGGGAAACGCCGGTTCCCCCGGAAACACCACCGGCCCCGGCGGAACTCCCGGCGGTCTCCCCGGTTCCACCTCGCGCCCCCCTACTTTCCCGAGCCCCAACGACCAGCGCCAAACTCCCTTCCCCACAGACATGCAACGCCCCATCTTCTTTCAGGGCAAAGTCATGATGGAGGATGGCACTCCCCCTCCCGAACCCGTCGTCATTGAACGCGTCTGCAACGGCAACCCCCGCCCCGAAGCGTACACCGATACGAAAGGCCGCTTCAGCTTCCAACTCGGTCAGAATACCCAGGTGATGGCCGACGCCAGCGTCAGCAACACAGGCGACGTTTTTGGCCCCAACTCGCCCGGCATGGGCGGCTCGGGCGGTATGCGAGGAATGAGCGGCCCCAGCCGCGGCGGCATCTCCGAACGCGACCTCATGGGCTGCGAACTCCGCGCTTCCCTCGCCGGCTTTCGCTCCGAATCCGTCAACCTCAGCGGCCGCCGCTCCATGGATAACCCCGACGTCGGCGTCATCATCCTCCGCCGCCTCGCCAACGTCGAAGGACTCACCTTCAGCGCCACCAGCGCCATGGCCCCCAAGGACGCGAAGAAAGCCTTCGAAAAGGGCCGCGAACAGGCCCGCAAAAAGAAATTCCCCGAAGCCAAAAAAGAACTCGAAAAAGCCGTCACCATCTATCCCAGGTTCGCCAACGCCTGGCAGGATCTCGGCCGCGTCCTCGAAAGCATGGACCAACCAGCCGAAGCCAAAAAAGCCTACGAGCAGGCCCTCGCCGCCGACGGCAAACTCGTCGAACCCTACGTGCAACTCGCCTACCTCTCCGCTCGCGAAAACGACTGGAAAAACTGCGCCGCCTCCAGCGAGAAAGCCCTCAAGCTCAACCCCTTTGACTTCCCGCAAGCCTATCTCTACAACGCCGTCGCCAACATCAATCTCCACAACCTCGACGCCGCCGAAAAAAGCGCCCGTGAGGGAGTGAAAGCCGACCCCCAGAAGCGCATCCCCAAGATGCGCTACTTCCTCGGCGTCGTCCTCGCCCAGAAGAACGACGTCAACGGAGCCATGGAGCAGATGAAGGGCTACCTCAGCCTCCTCCCCGAAAACGCCCCCGACGCCGCCGTCGTCAAAGGCCAGATCTCCCAGTTGGAGAAATTCGCCCAGTCACAAAACACCCAGTCCAAGCCACCCGCCCAACCCGGCCAGCAATAGCAGCACCGAGGCGGCACGTTCTCAACGTGCCGCCTCCCCACACTCAAGCGCTCCCCCTTCCGCTATTCTGAAAGGCAGCCATGCCGAACCCTATCGATTGGAGCTACCACCGCCCCGGTTGAAAGACCTGCGGAAAAACGCAGGAGTTTCTTGCGAAACATCACATCCCTACCGCCGAGCAGGTGGATGCTCGAAAAAACACACATAAAGCTGCCGATGCCCTCAAACTCGCAGCCGAAGTGGACGAGATCTACGCCGCCAAAGGCAAACAAGTCATCCACCTCGACCTGAAAAAGCAAAAACCGGACCCCGCCACCCTCAAAGCCCTCCTCCTCGGCCCCACCGGAAACCTCCGCGCCCCCACCCTACGCATCGGCCGCACCTTAATCGTCGGCTTCGAAGAAGAAACCTACCGCAACCTGTTCGCCTCACCACCAGATTCCTAATCTCTGCGCTCTCCGCGCCTCTGCGCGAAAAATTGCGTTCCCCATCAATTCACAAATATTTCTCCCTTACCCCACAACCACTTACAAATCCACCCCATAAATCCTCAAACCTCTGCGTGGTAAAACCAAGCCAGAGTACGACCCTATGTCCACCATCAGCACCGCACACAGCGACGCCGCTCGCATCAACGGAGCCAAGTCCCAAGGCCCCATTACCCCCGAGGGCAAAGCCCGCTCCTCCCGGAATGCCCGTACCCACGGCCTCACCGCCTCACGCATCGTCTTCCTCACCCCCGAAGAACAGGAAGAGTACGACACCCTCCTCCGCGACTACACCGCCCGCCATCTGCCCCAAACCCCCGAAGAACTCGACGTCTTCAACATGCTCCTCCACGCCGCCTGGCGCCTCCGCAACCTCACCGTCGCCGAAGCCCAACTCTACGCCCAAGCCGGCGGCGATCCCCTCCTCTGCGCGAACCCCGAAATCGAAAAACGCGCCACCCTCCTCCAACGCTACCGCTCCGAAACCGAGCGCGCCTACCACCGCCACCTTAACCAATTGAAATCGCTACAGAACAACCGCCTCTACCAGGAGCAGTTCTCCAAGCTCCTCCCCGCCGATGCCCCCGCCCTGGCCAACGCCGCGGCCTTCACGAAGAGAACCCAGGACCTCCTCAAGCGCGACCTCGACGAAACCATCAAACAGGCCGCAAACGAGGCGAAATCCTTCAACTCCCAACTCAAGGACCTCTTCTCCATGTTCACCACCCAGCAGAAGTGACACAAAGCCCCTTACAACTCGGCGATCGTCTCCATCGTCACGTCGCCACTGCGCAGGGCCTCTTCCTTCAACTCCACTCCCAGGCCCGGACTCTCAGGTGGCGTGACATATCCGTTCACCGGCACGGGCACGTTCTTCAGAAAGTGCGGGTAAACGTCGTTGTAAAGGTGGTAGACGCTCTCCATGATGTAGAAGTTCGTGAGTGCGGTTGCCGTGTGCATCGACGAGAACCACAGGATCGGCCCGCCCCCCGTATGCGGAGCGCTGGGGATCTTGTATGTATCCGCCATATCGGCAATCTTCTTCGCCTCGGAAATGCCGCCGCACCAGGTGACGTCGAACATCACCACATCCACCGCATGCTGCTCGAACATCTCCCGGTAGCGGAACCGCGTCGCCAGCCGTTCGCTGATGCAAATCGGGATCGATGTCTCCCGCGCCAGCGACGTGTAGGCCGAAAGATTGTCCGCCAGCATCGGATCCTCCAGCCACATGATCCCGTAGGGCTCGAGCGAATGCGCGATCTGCTGCGAGCAGGGCAGATTCCACCGGCTGCTCAAGTCCAGCGCAATCTCGATCTCGTCCCCCACGGCTTTGCGCATGCGCTGAATCGGCTCGAGCGATTGCTTCAACTCCGCCTGCGTGATGAACGTCCCGCCATGCCGCGCCATCGCATTGATCGGCCCCCTGTCATACGGGTAGATCTTGATCCCCTTGATCCCGCGCTTCAACAGAAACTCCGCCAGTTGCTCCGGATGCGTATGCTCTCTCATGCCGTTGATCGGCCAGCCGTTCATGGTGTTGTACACCATCAGCTTCTCCTGCGCCTTGCCGCCCAGCAGCCGGTACACCGGCAACCCCGCGGCCTTTCCCAGAATGTCCCACTGCGCGATATTGATAGCCGTCAGGATGCGCGAGTCAGCGCCTCCCCACGGCTGGTACGAAATCCGGTAGAAGATGTCCTGCCACAGACGCTCGATCTGCGTCGCGTCTTTCCCGATCACATACGGCGCGATCTCCTTCAGCGCTCCGCGATGCGCCTCGAAGCCGGGATACGACTCCCCAACACCCGTGATCCCTTTGTCCGTCGTCAGCCGCACCCACATCCAGTTCGGCGCGATCCCTTGGATCTTCATGTCCGGCCGGAATCGAACCGCCTCGATCTTCGTGATCTTCAATGGGCCCGCGGCTTCGGCGGCCTCCAGTGCCTGGTAGGGGAGCGCGGAGGCCCCCATCATCTTGAGAAGCTCGCACAGGGCCCGACGGCCCACCTGAGCGGAAGGAACTCGCGTACCCACCCACCCGGCGAGGCTCCGTTGTGCGAGCGAGTTCATCAGAAGGGATCGGCGTGTCATGTTCATCCTCTACAGCGGCGCCGCGTGCTGCTTGACGTACTCTTCCACCTTCGACACCCGCGGGCGGCGCTGATCAATGTAATAGAACCTCTCGGCGAACTTCAGCCCGTGCGGCTTGCCGTATTCGCGGTCGTCATCCAACAGGAACTGCCGCGCGTACTCGCGATCCGCGGTGCGATTATCGGAGCCGAGCAGCGGCAGCCGCTTCCCTTCCTTCGCCAGCCGCGCCCGCAGCTTCGACCCCGCATCGCCGTCGCCCTGCGACCGGCACTCCACAATCGCGTCAATCTTCTTCTCGATGTGCGAGCCGGTGTCCACCACCCGGTTGTACACTTGCCCCGGCCGCCCATAAAAGTAGTAGCGCTCCAGCACTTCATGAGGCATGAACCCTGCCTCCATGTGCTCCGGATAATCGGTCTCGATCCCGGACATCCAGGCCGCCTCCTCCACCGCGCGCCCCGTCACCCAGTGGTCCGGATTCTCTTCCCCATGCCCCCACGGGTTAAAAGAGACAACCGTGTCCGCTTTCAACGCCCGGAAGAGAAAGATCAGCCTCCCTCTGATATCGAGCGTCGAGATGTTGTTCATCTCGTGGTTCTGATAATAGAAGTCGAAGCTGTCGCGGAAGCCGATCGCCTGCGCCACCCGCGCGTGCTCCTGCTCGTTGCTCAGGATGTTTTGCGCCGCCGTGTGCCCGCCGCGCTTCTCATCGTTGCTCGTCCGTACCAGGTACCCCGTATAGCCTTCGTGAATCAGCTTCGCGCACAACCCTGCCGCGTAGTAAGGAATGTCGTCGAGATGCGCATGCACCGCCACGAACACCTTGCCCGCATCAGGCCGCCCCGGCCGGTCCTTCTCCACCACGATCTCCTTCACATCGGCGCGGGCCATCGCAATCCCCAAATCGTGATACCGTTCCATTGCTGCCTCCTAAAGCGGCTCCGTGTGCTCGTCCACCCAGCGCCGGATATTCGCGCTGTACTCCGCCTGTGGACCGATATACCGGAACGCCTCCGCATACTCCAATCCGAACCGCTGCCCCAGCAGCCGCCAATCCTCCATCAAAAAGTGCTTCACGTACGCAAAATCGGCTGTGGCGTCATCGTTGCCGAGCAGCGGCAGGCGCTTCCCCTGCCGCGCCAGTTCCTGCCGCAGCCGCGAACCGCTGCCCCCCGCCGGGCCCTTTCCTCGATTGGCTACATTCCCTCTCGTCTTCTGGTCGATATACGAATTGATATCCACAATCCGGTTCACCAGGTTGTGCCCCTCCGGCGACCGCGCGTGATAATACTTCTCCCGGATGTGCGCCGGCTTCAGCCCCATCTTGTAGTGCTCCGGATAATCCTTGCCGGTTCCCGAAAGCCAGCAGGCGCCCTCGACGGCCCGCCCCGCTACCAGGTGATCGGGATTCTCCTCGTAGTGGTTGTACGGGTCCATCGTCACAATCGTATCCACTTGCAGCACGCGGAACAGGAAGATCAGCCGCGAACGGATTTCGATCGCCGCGCAATCATCCATCCGGTGATTGCGGTAATAGAACGTGAACGTCTTCTTGCAGCCGAGCGCTTTCCCCACCTCCTGGTTATCGATCTCGTTCTGCACCACGCCATAACCCAGCGTGCGCCCGGCGGCCTCATCATTCGACATCCGGATCAGGTACCCCGTGTAGCCTTCATCAATCAACTTCGCCACAAGCCCGCCGGCATACAGCGGAATGTCATCCGAGTGCGCCTGCACCGCAGCCAGCACCTTCCCTTGATGCGGCTTGCCCGGCCGGTTGCGCTCCATCACCAGATCATCCGCATACGTGTAGTAGTCCGGAACCGTGAACGGACTATAGCCAGTCCTTTGGTTCGCGAACGCCGTGGGCGTCGCCCCCGCCGGCAGGTTGTGCCGTCCGCCTGCTGTCTGCGCCTGCCCCGGAGCCTGCAAACCGAATCCCCCGCCCATCGAGCTTCCAATGAATTTGCGTCTGTCCATGTCTCACCATCCCATCGCGTAATCGTCCTTCGCCGGACTCACTGCTCCGAACATCACACCCGATTTATCAATCCACACCACCTTCATCGCTCCCGCTCCGGCAGGCTGCTGCGAGTATGGCCGCTGCATTTTCGTAACCTCCAGACGGTGCCCCTTCGCCCGCAGCGGATCGCCTATCCGCGAAGCCAGCACTTCCGGTATGGTCAGTTTATCCCCAACCGGCTGCGGATAGTTCGATGCGTGAAAGTTGGCCGTCAGCACCGTCGGCTGCTCCACCGCCAACTGCGGGTTCATCCCGAATTCCACCATATTCAAAAACGCTTGCAGCATCGACTGCGGCTGATTGTCGCCGCCCGGCGTATTCCAGGCGAGCACCGGCTTGCCGTCCTTCATCGCCAGCGCGGGGTTGATCGTGTGCCGCGGACGCTTCCCCGGAGCCAGCACGTTCGCATCCTTCTCATTCAGGCTGAAATATTGCAGCCGGTTGTTCAGCACATATCCGCCGCCTTCCACCACCACGCCACTGCCGAACGTGCCGTTGTTGCTGTGTGTCACCGAGACCAGGTTCCCGTAGCGGTCGGCAATCGAGAACGACGACGTCTCGCCGGGATTCCCATACGCCGCCGCGCCCGGATGCGCATGGTCCGGATCAATCAGCTTGAGCCGCTCCTCCGCATAGCGCTTCGAGAGCAACTGCTCCGTCGGAACCTTCGAAAATCGCGGGTCCGCCACCCAATGGTCCCGATCGGCGAATGCCAGCTTCAACGTCTCCACCAGCGTATGAATGTATGGCGCGGAGTTGTGCCCCATCGCTTTGAGGTCCACCGGCTCCAGCATGTTCAACGCCTCCAGCAGCACGATCCCCTGCGAACTCGGCGAGGCCTCATACACGTCGTAGCCCTTGTAACTCGTGCGGATCGGCGGACCTTCTTCCGGCTGATACGCAGCGAGATCCTCATAGCGCAGCACCCCGCCATGCTTCCCGTAGAAATCGGCCGTGAGACGCGCCAGCTTACCCCGGTAAAAGGTATCCGCGCCCTCGCGCGCTATCATCTCGAGCGTCCGCGCCAGGTCCGGCTGCCGAAATACGTCACCCGGCTCGAACGCACCGCCATTCTTCAGCAGCGCCTTCACGGAACTCGGATACGGAGACAGCTTCGCAATCGCCGCATTGTGATTGCCCGCGCACCAGTGCGTCAGCGGATGCCCATCGCGCGCCGCTTCGATCGCCTCCTCGAGCAACTCCGGATACTTGCGCGTGCCGTACTTTCGCAGCGCGAGATCGAATCCCCCAACCGCTCCGGGAACCGTATTCGCCAGTATCCCGCTTCCCGGAATGCCGCCCTCCTTGCGGTAGCGCTCCACAGTCGCCAGTTTCGGCGCGGGTCCCGTCGCGTTGATGAAGATCACCTGCTTCTGCTTGGCAAGATAAGCCAGGATGAACGCATCGCCGCCAATGCCCGCCTGATGCTGCTCCACCACGCCCGTCATGTAGAACACTGCAACCGCGGCATCGATGGCATTCCCGCCGCGCTCCAGCACGTGCAGCCCCGCGCGCGCTTCCAGCGGATGCTCCGCCGCCACCATCCCGTGCGTCCCCATCACCAGCGTTCGCCAGAACGGTTCCTTCACCTCCCCCGGATCTTGCGCCTGACAGGCAATGGGAAGGAGCGCCGTGAGCAGTAGTGCCAGCATGTGTCTGATTATAGTGGGCCTGAGATATTCTCAAGAGGTGCGCTCCTTCCTCCTCCTCCTCGTCCTGCTCGCCGTTTCCTTGCTCCTGTGGCAAAAGGCCTCCCCGGTACGGCATCCGGATACCGTACAGGCCGCGGATTCGCAGCGCATCGCCTTCCTCATCCGCTTCGGCGCGGATGGAGCCAGGGACGTCGATTGGAGCGGCCGCATCTCGCCCCAACCCCTGCGCCTCGAAGGCTGGCAGTTCGATTCCAACGACAGCGCCTCTTCATCGGAATGGAAGTGCGCCACCCGCGAGCAGAACTATTGGGACACCCCCTACGAGCGCCGCATGGGGCCTACTTCGAACCGCCGTAAGACCACCGGCAAAGGCATCCTCGTCGAATTCGATTCGAGCATTCAGGGCGAGATCCGCATCGCCACCGCGCAGGGCGAGTTCTCCTTCCCTACAAACAACCTCTGGTCCCAGCCCGCGCTCTTTCTCAATTCCCGCGTCGAAGTGCGAGCCGCGCCCGTGCTCGCCCGGCTGACCACTCCCGAAGTCGAGGACAACCCCTCGCTCTATAACGCCCCCAATGGCACAACCTGGCTCGCCTACCAATCCTGGACTCGAGAGGGCGATCAGTTGTTCGTCCGCCGCCGTACCCGCGCCGCCTGGTCGAATCCCGAAGCATTAACGCCATCCGGCAAAGACATCTTCCGCGCCGCCGTCGCCGGAGACAAAGCGGGAGGAATCTGGGTCATCTGGTCGGAGCAGATCGATGGGAACTTCGACTTGTACGGCCGGCGCTTCGACGGCAACACATGGGCGCCCGCCGAACGCCTCACGACAGCGCAGGGATCGGACATCTATCACGCCCTCGCCCGCGGCCGTGACGGCGGCCTCTATCTCGTCTACCAAAGCTCCCGCGCCGGCAACTTCGATATCTACCTCCGCGCCTACGATGGGAAATGGTCGCCGGAGATCGCTGTCAGCACGGATGCGGCCGACGAGTGGGAACCGGCGCTCGCTCCCTCCCCGGATGGCGGCGTCACCATCCTCTGGGATACCTATGCGAAGGGCAACTTTGATGTGGTCTCCAAGACCTGGCGCAACGGAAAGCTCGGCCCGCTCACACCCATCGCCGAAAGCGGTGCGTTCGAAGCCCGCCCCTCCGCCGCCTATGACGCGCAGGGCCGCATGTGGGTCGCCTGGGAAGAGGGTGATTGGAACTGGGGCAAGGACTACGGCAACCTCATTCCGGAAAGCGGCCGCGGGCTGCTCGTACGGCGGCAAACACGAGTCGCCGTGATGGCCGAAGGCCGCCTACAGGATCTCACGGCAAGCCTCGCCGGCGCGGTGCCCGAAGACCTGCGCCAGGTCTTTCAACATCCTCGCCTCGCCCTCGATGGACGCGGCAACCCCTGGGTGTTCTTCCATTACCGCGTCAACCTGCCCCGGCCCACGGAACGCTCGGACGACACCAGAACGTCCTCCTACCGCGCCCTCTGGCGGGTGGGCGCGAGCAGCTATCAGAACGGCCAGTGGACCCCGATGCTCGACCTCGCGGGCAGCTTTGGCCGCATCGATGCCCCGCTCGACGCCGCGCTCGCCAATGACGGCTCGCTCGACGTGGCATGGGAAACCGATGGCCGCGTGTGGCCCTATGGGGTCCCGCAAGAACAGGACATCGTCGCCGCGAAGATCCCTGCCGGTCCTGAGGCTGCCGCGCCGCGCCTCACCGCTTTCCAACCTTCCTCAGAGGATCTTCCTTCTTCGCACACGCAAGAGGCCGCCGATGTGTCGCGTGTGCGCGCCCATCGCGTGCAGGTGGGGAACCGGACCTTCCGCATCGTGCGCGGCGACGTCCACCGCCACACCGATCTTTCCTGGGACGGCAACCGCGACGGCTCGCTCGATGACAGCTACCGCTACGCCCTCGATGCCGCCGCCTTCGACTATCTCGGCGTCTGCGATCACCAGGCCGGCCAGTCCATCCCCTACAACTGGTGGCGCATCCAGAAGGCCGTCGACCTCTACACCATCGCCGGCAGGTTTGCGCCTCTCTATTCCTACGAACGCAGCCTGCCCTACCCCAACGGCCATCGCAACGTTCTCTTCGCTGAACGCGGCAACCCGATCCTCGAGATCACGAAGTCCGAAGCCGATGGCGTCGAAGGAGCAGGCAAGCTCTACCAGTACCTGAAGCGCCTCAGCGGCATCACCATCTCACACACATCAGCCACCGGCGCGGGTACGGACTGGCGCGATCATGATGACGCCGTCGAACCGGTGGTCGAGATCTACCAGGGCTACCGCAACAGCTACGAAAACCCCGAATCCCCCCGCCATGCCAAGCCGGCCGAGATGACCCGCTTCGAGGCAGGCATGGTGCGCAATGCCTGGGAGAAGCAGATCCCCCTCGGCGTGCAGGCGAGTTCCGATCACGTCTCCACCCACATCTCCTACGCCGCCGTCTATGTCGACTCCATCACCCGCAAGGCGATCCTCGACGGCTTCCGCAACCGCCGCTCCTACGCGGCCACCGACAACCTGATCGTAGAGTTGCGCGCCGGCGGCCACTTCATGGGTGAACGTTTCTCCACATCGAGCGCCGCGCCCGTCGAAGCCTATGTGCGCGGCGCAGGCCCCATCGCCCGCGTAAGCCTGGTGAAGAACAACCAGATCGTCTACGTCGCGCCAGGGAACGGGAAGCCGGAATTGAAGTTCACCTACACGGACCAGGACCGGAGCAAAGGCCGCTCCTTTTACTACATCCGCGCCGAACAGGAGAACGGGCAGTTGGCATGGAGTTCTCCGGTATGGGTGGACTATCAATGAGCTTCGACAACGTGCTCGCACACATCGACGCGGAAGCCATCGCCCGCGATACCCTTGCCTTCCTCCGCGTGCGCAGCGAAACCGGAGCCGAAGGCCCCGGATCCGCCTTCCTCGCGGACCTGCTGCGCCGCGAAGGCTTTGATCCCGTGCTTGACGAAGTCGAGCCCGGCCGCCCCAACGTCTATTGCCGCATCCCGGGAGCCGGCGGCGGCCCCACGTTGATGTTCAACGGCCACACCGACACCATTCCCATCGGCAACAGCCTGCCGCCCGGCCGCGACGGTGATTGGATCATCGGCCGCGGCGCGGAGGACATGAAGGGCGGCCTGGTCGCCATGGTCCACGCGGCATCGGCCCTGCGCAAGGCCGGCATCGCGCTTGCCGGCGGCCTCTGGCTCACCGGCGTCATCGGCCATGAAACACCCGCCGGCAAGAAGGAGGGGCCGCGCCGTCTCATCACTCGCCTGCGGGAGCGCGACATCACCGCCGATGCCATCGTGATTGTCGAAGGCCCCTGCGCGCTGTGGACCGCGAGCCTCGGCTCCGCCATCTACCGCATCACCATCTCCAGCCCGCGCGGGCCCATCCACACCATCAAGGTCCCCTATGAGCAGAATCCGGCCAGTTGGCTCGGCCGGCTGCTCCTCGAATTCGAACACCTCGAGCGCGAGTTCGCCTCCATACCTTCGCACCCGCTGTGCGGCCGCGAGCAGATCAATGTGGGCATGATCGAGGCCGGCGACTACGTGAACCGCCTCCCCACCCCCATCCGCGTCCTCGGAACATGGCGCTGGATGCCCGGCAAAACCCAAACCCGCATCCGCGACACGCTCGCATCACTCTGCGCCCGCCTGGCTGAGCAATCCGGTCTGTCCTTTGACTTTTCCCTCGAGGCCACCCGCGAACCCTTCGAAACCCCAGCCTCGCACCCCATCATCCAGGCATTCTCCACGGCCGGCGAGCGCCTCACCGGACATGCGCCGCGGCAAATCGGCATGGCCCTGGTCGGCGACGCGAACCTCTTCGCCAACGAAGCCGGTGTCCCCACTCTCTACTACGGCCCGGCGCACGAAACAGCGCATTCCGACCACGAGCGGGTTTCCTTGGAGCGGCTGGCGCACTGCGCGGGGATGTACGCGCTCGCCGCCATCGGGTTCTGCGGCGTGGCTACGGATCAGGCGTCCCCGGCCGGATCGGCGGCTCCTTCCTGAGCGACTCCCGGTGATCAATCAGCACCTGTCCCGTAGGCCAGCGCACCCACAGGTTCTCCACAAACCGCGGATCGAGCGGGTTCTCCTCCTTGGGGTCCGTGTAGAGGTCGAACCACAGCGGGAAGCTGTACTGTTCCACCGGCTGGCCGAATCCGCGGCTCACCTCCCGCATCA
This sequence comes from Bryobacterales bacterium, assembly GCA_020847975.1. Lineage (GTDB taxonomy): Bacteria > Acidobacteriota > Terriglobia > Bryobacterales > Bryobacteraceae > CADEFT01. Next base: position 15,746 of record JADLBD010000033.1, read on the forward strand.
TCATCTTCCAGTTCCGCCACTTCACACCGTAGATCTCATTGCCCAGATAGATCACCAGCGATTCGCGGTTTGACTGCCCCTTCTTGCCGAGGAAGAAGTCGAGTTGGTCAACGCCGTCGAAGACACGGTCCTTCGGCGCCTTGCCGCCGGCGATACGGGCGAAGGTGGGGAACAGGTCCATCTCGTGCACAATCTCGTTGCTGACAGTCCCGGCGGGAACTTTGCCGGGCCAGCGGATGAGGAACGGGGCGCGCAGCGAGCCTTCATACGCCGTGAAGTACGTCCCTCGCCAAGGCCCATTGAACCCGTGATAAGGCGCGGTCGCCTCGCCGCCGTTGTCGGAAGTGAAGAGGAAGATGGTGTTGTCGCGGATGCCCAACTTGTCCATCTCATCGAGCAGGCGGCCCGTAAACGCATCCACCTGCGCGAGCACATCGGCGAACTCGCCGTTCTTCGTCTTGCCCTCAAACTCCGGATCGGGCAGCACCGGCATGTGCACCTGCGTATAGGGCAAAAACAAAAAGAACGGTTTGCGTTCTTGAGTCTTGCGCCGCATGTAAGCGATCGCCCGCTCCGTGATCTCCCGGTCAATCGCCGCCCGCGCCTTCATGTCATAGACCTTCACCTCGCGCGGCTCCTCGCCGCGCCGCGACTCCATGACATGTGCGTACTTGACGAACGGATGTGAGCCCGGACGGAACCGCGGATTGCTCGGCCAGAAGGCGTCGTTCGACGAGTTCGGGATCCCGTACCACTCCTCGAAACCATGATCGGTCGGGAACCGCCCTTTCGTCTGCCCCAGGTGCCACTTCCCATACATCGCCGTCGAATACCCGGCGCCCGACAGCATTTCCGCCATCGTGTATTCCCACTTCGTCAGCCCGTAAACCGGCGTATCGAGCGGCACCGACCCGTTGCCTGTCCGGACGGCATAGCGCCCGGTCAGGAGCGCGGCCCTGCTCGGCACACACTGCGCCTCGACGTTGAAGTTGAGCAGCCGCATTCCCTCCCCTGCCAGTTTGTCAAGACGCGGTGTGGCAGACCCGCGCAGGATTCCGCCGCCGTACACCCCCAGTTCACCCCAGCCGAGATTGTCCATCAGGACCAGGACGATGTTCGGCTTCGTGGGCGCGGTTTGAGCAAGAGCGGGTGCGGCAGCGGCGCAGAAGGAGCGCCTGGTGAGTCGGTGTGGCATGGACTCGTTCATTACATCTCACGGTACTGTGAGATTTCAAGCGGAGTACCAGAACTTTGGCGCCCGCCGCGAAGGGCGAGTTCTATGGGAAATTCGGGCTATGTACCGCATATTGGTTGACGTATGCGAGTGTTTCCCGACGGTATCGAAGAACGCCACTGGCTGGTGAACGTCATCGTGTTCACGCGGTACTGGATCCACTACGGCGTACTGCTTCTCGTATTTGTCCTCACCATCGCGGCAGCCGCGCGAGGCGTGATGGGGCGTTAGCAATCCACCCAGGCGCGCTTTGTCGCGCTTTCGAGCACCTTCCCTAAAAGGTGCATGCCCCACAATCCATCCGCGAACGTGGGGTAATCCACCGGAGCGGAAGCGTCGGCTACCTTCGCATAGAAGCGCTTGAAGACCTGCTTGTGCGAATCGTCGTAGCCTTCGCTGTGCCCGCCGGGCAGGTCGGCAAATCCCTGCGCGGGCCCTCGCAGCAGCGAAGGATCCTTCACGATCACCTGGTTCGGCGAATTGCGGTTGCCGATCCATAACTCATCCGGCCGCTCCTGGTTCCACTGCACGCCGCTCTTGGTCCCATAGATCTCGAAGGCGAAACGGTTCTTGTTGCCCGCCGACATCTGGCTGACGGTGTAGGAACCGCGCGCCCGGCCGCCCAAATGGAGCAGCACCATGCCGAAATCCTCCGTCTCCACCGGAATCTCGTCATAGTCTTCCGCCCGCAGCGTCTTGCCTGTGAACGTCTCCACTGAATGCTTCGGCTTCCGGCGCGTCTTATGGAACGTGGCCAGTTCGGCGCACATCGCCGTGATCTTGAGGCCTGTAAGATGCTGGATCATGTCCATCCAGTGCGAGCCGATATCGCCCACGGCGCGCAGCGCGCCGTTGGGCCCTTTCTCGACGCGCCAGTTGTAATCGGTGTCGTAAAGGAGCCAGTCCTGCGAGTAGGTGCCCTGCACAATCAGGATGTCCCCCAACTCGCCCGCCGCGATCATCTGCCGGATGTGCTGGACCACGGGATAGTAGCGCAGGTTGTGCTGCACGCAGTGGGCGAGCCCCTTCTTCTCGGCCAACTCCAACATCTGCCGCGCCTCGCCGGCGTCGAGCGTGAGAGGCTTCTCGCAAAGCACCGCTTTGCCCGCCTCGAGCGCGGCCATCGTCACGGGAAAGTGCAGCGCGTTCGGCGTCAGCACGTGGACCGCGTCAATCGATTTGTCCTCGAGAATGGTCCGGTAGTCACCCGTGGAATTGTCCACGCCAATGGAATCTGCGAAGGCCTTGGCCCGGGCGGCGCTCGAACCCGCCACGGCCGCAACCTCCACGTTGCCCAGCCGCCGCACGTTCTCCGAGTGGACTTTCCCCATGAATCCAGTCCCGATAATGGCCGTTTTCAACTTGCGCATGTGCCTCAGTTCCTCCTGGTTGGCAATAGAAATGCCAATCACACACTCTACCGCAAGTTGATAGACTGAAGGCGAGATGCGCGTACGCGTCCGCTTTGAGGAAGGTCCGCGCGTAAAGCGCGTAGAGGGCAAGAACCAGCATCTGGCCGCCGGCGCGGCAGCACTGCTCACACCCGCCGCGGTCATGGCTGGAGTGCTCGCCGTCTGGCGCATCTGCGCGGACATCGGACTGACAGGCGAATTCGCCATCTCCAAAGGCTTCTTCTCCCACTGGCAGGTGTGGCTGGTGGTGGCCGCCATCCTCCAAATCCTCGCCTTCGCCTTGAACCGCTACGGCGTACGCCGGACGCGCTAAGCCATCTTTAATCGCTAATCGAAATACAAGAAGCCTCTTGACTTCCCCGGGACGACTCGATAATGTTGCCACCAAGGTTGGTGCCGCAATGTCTCTTTCTGGGAAACTCTACTTCTTTTCGTTTGTTTTGCCGGTGCTGTCACTGGCCCAGTCTTTCACTGCTTCCGTGCGTGGAGTCGTTACAGATTCCTCAAGCTCGGCAATCCCCAACGCAAAAGTGGTCATTACCAACGTCGACCGGAACACTGCGCAGGAAACCGCCTCGGATTCGAGCGGACGCTACGTCATTACCGCCTTGCCTCCGGGGCGCTACTCTCTTTCGGTGGAGGCGACGGGATTCAACAAATACACACGCACCGCATTTGAACTGCTGGTTCAGCAGCAGGCGACCATCGACGTGGAATTGAGCGTGGGCCAAATCTCGACTACGGTCAGCGTCGAGGCCAGCGCGCCGCTGCTCAATACCACGAGCGCCGCGCTGGGCCAGGTGGTGGAGAACAAATACATCCTCTCGCTTCCCCTCGCCGGCCGGGCCCCGCTGGCGTTGGTCGCCTTGACTCCGGGAGTGACGCCCTCGAACCTGAGTCCCGGCGGGCAACAGAACACGAACTTCGTGGCCAACGGGACGCGAAATTCCTCGGCCGACGTCCTGCTCGACGGCATGAGCGTAGCGAACGTCGAGCAGAACAGCGGCATCACCAATCTCGAGTATCAGCCCTCCGTCGACGTGGTGCAGGAATTCAAAGTCCAGACGAACTTCTTTTCTTCAGAATTCGGCAATACCGGTGGTGCGATTGTGAACGTCGTCACCAAGTCCGGCACCAATAACCTCCATGGGAACGTGTATGAATTCCACCGCAACTCCGCGCTGAACGCCAACAACTGGTTTTCCAACCGCGCGGGAAGAGGGATTCCCGATTTTCACCGCAACGTGTTCGGGGGAACGCTCGGCGGACCCGTCGTGCTGCCCAAGCTCTATAACGGGCGCAACAGGACCTTCTTCTTCTATGACTTTGAAGGAAACAAGACATCGAGCGCCACCACACGGACCGTCAGCGTGCCCACCTTGCTCGAACGCGACGGCAACTTCACGGAAACCCGCGCCTCGAACGGCCGGTTGATCACTGTGTACAACCCGCTCAGCACCTACAAAGCTGCGGACGGCCGTACACTGCGTGAACCATTCGCGAACAACATTGTTCCGAAGTCGATGTTCAACCCGATTGCCATAAACGCCCTAAAGACGTACCCGAGCCCCACTTCCGAAGGCAACCTCAATACGCATGCCAACAACTTCTTCGGACAGGGCGTCAACGTCAGCGAGGGCAACCAGATGGACATCAAGCTGGACCACATGTTCAGCGAGAAACAGCGCATCATGTCGCGCTACAGCGTGAATTGGGGCAACAGCGTACCGGCGGTGTTGTGGGGGAACCTGGCGGACCCCTTCTCGAACGGCGACTCGCGCTCGCGCACGCAGAACTTCGTCTTCGACTACACGCGCACGCACAGCGCGACCACGCTCATCACCCTCCGATACGGCATCCTGCGGCAATCGGCCCACACCGATCCGAAATCCCTCGGGTTTGACCAAACCTCCCTCGGCCTGCCGGGCCTCTATCTGACATCGGGCGTCAAAATGTTTCCGAACTTCGCGCCGGAAGGCTACCAGTTCACCGGGCAGGTGGGTTACGGGCTCATCGGGCGCGGGGACGACGTGAACAGCATCACGGGCAGCATCACGAAGATTCTGGGGGGCCACAATCTGAAAATCGGCGCTGAAGCACGGCTGATGCGGCTCAATTACCTCCAACCGGGTTATCCTCAGGGAGGCTTCAACTTCAACCGCCAGGTGACGAGCGAGGACCCGAACAAGGGCGACTCTTTCCAAGGTAATGCCATCGCATCGATGCTGGTCGGCTGGGGGAGCGGCGGCCAGTACATGCTCGATCCGTGGTCGGCTTCCGCCTCGCAATACTACGGCTTCTACCTCCAGGACGATTACAAGGTAACGCGCAAACTCACGTTGAATCTCGGCTTGCGGTATGACTTCGACCTGCCGCGCACAGAGCGCTACAACCGCTACAGCTACTTCGATTTCACGGCGCCGTCTCCGCTGGCCGGAAAAGTGCCGCAGTTCCCGAACCTGATCGGGCAGTTCAAGTTCGTGGACGCGAATAACCGGCGGCCGATCGACACGGACTGGAACAACGTGCAACCGCGATTCGGGTTTGCCTATGCGCTGAACGACAAGACTGCGATTCGCGGCGGGTACGGAATTTTCTACACCCTGTCGCGGGCCACAGTCAAAGGCCACACCGGATCCGGATTCTCCACCACCTCGAATATTGAATTCAGCCGTGACGGCGGGTTGACGCCCTATGCGACGCTGAGCAATCCGTATCCCGACGGGTTGACAATCCCTCCGGGAAACTCGGAAGGCGCCTCGACCTTCCTTGGGCTGGGAATCGGCACGGAGTCCCGCGCCAATCAGAATCCACAATACCAGCAGTGGAATTTATCCATTCAGCGCGCCCTTCCGGGAGATTCCGTCATCCAGATCAACTACACGGGCGGCAAAGGGACGCATCTCTACTTCGGCGGCGGCGTCCAGAACCAGAACCGGCTCGATCCCTCGTATTGGCCGCTGGGACGGACCACCTTGAACAGCCTGGTGCCCAATCCCTTCTACGGCATCATCACGAATCCGCAGTCGCGTCTCAGCGCGGCCACGGTCACCTACAACACGCTCCTCCGTCCTTATCCGCAGTATGCGGGCGGCGTGAGCGGATCGGCGCTGAATATCGCCAATTCCATCTACCACGGCGTGCAGTTCCAGTACGAGAAGCGTTTCTCGCACGGGCTCAGCGTGCTGGCGCATTACACCATCTCGAAGCTGATCGACGACTCGTCGTTCTCGGATGGAAACGTCGGCTGGCTCGGAGGAGTGACCGATGTGCAGAACCCATTCAACCTGCGGCTGGAGCGGGCGGTCTCGGCGATGGACATCCCGCAGCGGCTGGTGCTCACCTTCTCCTACCAACTGCCGTTCGGCAAAGGTAAGAAGTTCGGCTCCTCCTGGAGCCGGCCGGTGGACCTGGCGCTGAGTGGATGGGAAGTGAACGGCCTGATGACATTCAGTTCGGGCTTCCCGCTGAACAGTGGTTCGCAGTTCCGGGAATCGCCGTTGCAGGGCGGAATCCTGTGGGAAGGCGTCCAGCGGCCGAACCTGATCGGTGACCCGCGGAAGGGTGGATCCGTGGAAGACCGCCTGAACGGTTACTTCAACGACGCTGCGTTCTCGCGCCCCGCGCCGGATACGTTCGGCACCATGCCGCGAACGCTGCCCAACTACCGCAGCCCGGGAATCCGTAACGCCGACATGGCCGTGTTCAAGAACATCAACTTCCGCGAGTCGATGTACGCGCAGTTGCGCCTGGAGGCGTTCAACGTCACCAACACCCCAACATTCGCCACGCCGCACATGTCGTATGGGGCTACGAACTTCGGAGTGATCGACACATACGCCAACGGGCGCGGACCGCGAGAGTTGCAGGTGGCGGTGAAGTTCTACTTCTGAGCACTGGCCGTGCGGCATCAGTCTTGAGCCCAGCGGCCGCACGTCCATGATTCCAGGGAACAACCCTGGAGCGCGCCGGGGCGGCGGTGTTTCTATGATGGAAGTTGCCGCCGCCTGATCACGCCCTCGAAACCGTCTCCGCCTATCATGAGGCGACGAAGCACACACTGGAAAGGCTCTACGCCCGCCCGCATACACTCGATTGGGCCAACATGCCCAATCCGTTCCGCCATTATGAAGGTGTGCCGGTGCTCGATCTGCCGGCGGATTGCCCCGAACCGGCGGCGCAGGCTTTGGCCGTGCTCGATGGGGTGAGCGGTGAGGCGGTGGCGACGGATGGCGCCGGATTCCTCTCTTCGCTGCTTTACCACAGCGCAGCCATCAGCGCGACGAAGGTTGTCCCGTCCACCGGCTACCGCTACGCCCTGCGGGTGAATCCGTCTTCGGGGAATCTGCATCCCACGGAGTTCCACTTTGCCGCGCGCGGGCTTGCCGGATGGGACGACGGGTTGTATCACTATCGCTGTTCGTCCCACATGGCCGAACAGCGAATGCGCGGCGGCGAGGCGGGCCGGGAGTTGGCGGCACTGGCGATGTCTCCCTGGTTCCGGGATGCCCCGCTCGTGTTCGTGCTCACTTCCATCGCCTGGCGGGAGGCATGGAAGTATCGCGACCGCGCCTACCGTTACTGTCTGCACGATATTGGACACGCCTGGGAGAGCCTGGCGTTGGCGGCTCGTGCCTTGGGCTGCGAGGCATTTGCCCTGGGCCATTTTCCCGATGCGGAAGTGGCGCGTCTGCTGGGCTTGGAAGACGAGTGGCCGATGCTGCTGGTGGCCATTCAGGGATCGGGGATTCCCTTGGAGGCGCGCCCCGTCGAACCGGGGAAGTGGTCCGGCGGTGTCGCCAACAGGCTGTCGGAAGAGCAGGCGGCGTATCCTCTGATCGACGAGGTGCACCGGGCCACGAGCCTGGAGGCTCCACTGGCTCCCGTGGCCCAACCGGGGCCGGGGGACAACGGAGAGGGTGAATTCACGCTCGCGCCGCTTGCAACCTCCGGATCTCCCTTTTCTTCTGTCGTGCGGCATCGCCGTTCGGCGCTCGATTTTCGGGGCGGCATCGAGAGTATCTCGTTCGAGCAGCTTTCGAAACTTCTGGAGGCCGCGGCGCGGCCATTCCACGCGGACTTCGAGGGGGACCTGTTCGGCGGCAACTCCGCCCGCTACTTGCGCCTCTACCTCTACATTCATCGCGTCTCGGCGATGAATCCTGGAATCTACCGCTACTGGCCGGAATCGCGCACGCTCGAGTGCGTACGCCAGGGGGATCAGCGGCTGATGGCGGCGGGTCTGAGCCTGGGGCAGGACCTGGCGGGGAATTCCTGCGTCACGTTTTCCATGGTGGCCGGCCTGGAACGCGCGATCCGCGACCACGGCAGCCGCGGCTACCGCTACGTCTTCTTCGAGGCCGGCTGCACGGGCCAGCGCCTCTACGCCGCCTCCGAGGCAATGGGGTTCCGGTCAACAGGAATCGGCGCGTTCTATGACGACCAGGTTCATCGCTACCTGGAACTGGACCCGGAACAAGGGCAGGTGGTGTATCACTTCGCCTGTGGGTACGCGGTGGAAGATCCGCGGCTTGACGCGAGCGGGGCTTAGACCCAAAGGTTCTTGAGATACTTCTGCATGATGAGCACGGCGGGGCCGAGCGTCACCACGAGAATAGCCGGGAAGATGAGGAAGAAGACGGGGAACACCATCTTCACGGTGAGTTTGCGCGCGTCTTCCTGGGCACGCTGGCGGAACCGGACGCGGAGGAATTTCGCATGTTGGCGGAGCGTTGGGGCGAGGCTCGAGCCAAAGCGGTCCGCATCGAGCAGCAGGTTGCAGAATTTCCGCAGTTCGGGCTCGCTGTTGCGGTCTCTCATGTTGCGGATGGAATCGGCGCGGCTCTTGCTGGCGCGAGTTTCCAGGTAGACGCCGAGCAATTCCTGGGAGAGATCCGGCGAGAAGGACTGCAATCCGCGGCTGGCGAGCAGCATAGCCTGATCGAGCGCCTGCCCTGCTTCGAGGCCCATCACCATGAGGTCGAGCGCCGGCGGCAAGGACCGGCGCAGCCGCTGGTTTCGCGACTTGATCAGCACATCGAGGATTCGTTCCGGAGCGAGGAACCCGAGGCCCAGGCCGCACACCGCCGCGGCGAAGATCATCGATCCGTCGTCCCGTGTTCGCAGCGCGAAAGCGCAGAAAACCATCGCCAGGAAGACCGCGCTCGTACACTTGATTCCGAAGTAGGACGTGATGGCCGCCGCGCTCCTGTAGCCGGCGTAGTTCAGCCGCTTGCGCATGGCATCTCGGCTTGCCTCAGAGGCGGGCAGCATCTCTCCGAGGTTATGGAACACGCTCGCCGCGGCATCCATCAAACCTTTCTCCTGGTCCGCTTCCATGCCGATGCGCGCGGCCATTTCAAGCGCCTCCGGTTCGGAGGCCTCACGCCGCGTGTGCAGGAGATATCCGGCGGCTGAGACCATGGCCAGCACGAAGACAAAGAAGCCCGCGATGAGAAATGCGCTCATAAGCGAATGTCGACCAGTTTGCGAATGACCAGGTGCGCCACAATCAGCCCGAGCGCGGCGCACAACAACATGATTCTTCCCGCCTCCTCCTGAAACAGCGGGTCGAGAAAGGTAGGATTGACGTACATCATGACCATCGTGATGCCGATGGGCAGCGCGGTGAGAATATACCCTGCCGTGCGCCCCTGCGCGGACAGCGAGCGGACTTCGCCGCGGATGGCCGCGCCTTCGCGCATGTTTTCCGAAAGCTTGTCGAGGACTTCACTCAAGTTGCCGCCGGACTTGCTCTGCATTCCAACGGCGGCGGCGAACAGGCTGACTTCCTGCATCGGCAGGCGCTCCGTGAGATTCCCCAGCGCCCGTTCCCAAGGCAGACCAAGCGCGCCTTCGGCGAACGTCTTGCGCAGTTCGCGGCCCAGGGGGTTCGGGGTCTGATTGCCCACCGTATCGAGCGCGCTCGCAAATGGATGGCCCGCCCGCAACGCACGCGACATTGATTCGATTGCGTCCGGGAATTGTTCTTCGATTTGCGCCCAGCGGCGATTTTTTCGCCTGACAATGTAATAGTGCGGAATCATCGCGACGGGAATGGCAAGCAGGGCGATCCCCCAAACCGGAAGCCACTGGATGCCGCCGAGAATGGCGAATCCCACAGCGCCGCAAAGCAACATCGACGCGGTGACACGCCCGACGGTCCAATTCAAGTCCGCTTGCGCCAGCGTGAGTTTCAATCGGTTGACGAAGTCGAAGCGCTCCAGCAGCCATGCCCATAGGGAAATCGAACTGACCTGGGCTTCGCGGAGGAGAATGGGGGAGTCTTCATCGTCAAGGAAGCTCGGCATCGGAGCCCGCTCCTCTTCCTCGTCATCCACCATGCCCATGCGCTCCATTACCATCCGGGCGATCCAGACCGCCACGACGGCCAGGGAGAATGTAGCAAGAAAGACGAGTGTTGCCGTGGGAAGGGCCATGATGTCTTATACTTTGGGCCGGACCATGGCCTGCGACCCGCCCGTGTTGGCGCGCAGGAGGCGAGGAGTGACGAATACCAGGAGTTCTTTGAGATTCGGAGGTATCGGGCGGCCGGGGAAGAGCCGCTGCCACAGGACTGGCGGTTTTTCCGGGCCCGTCAAGCCGCTCACGACGAAACTCTGACCGTCGGCCACTTCGATTTCCGTCTGCACCTGCCGCCGCGCGATGCCACTTTCCACGGGCACGGTGACTTCCGGATGCACTCTCACCAGGAGGCGTCCGCCGCTCTGAACGGCGGGGGCGAATTCAATACGCAGGCTGTAGTCTTTGCCCGGATTTTCGAGGGTCCATGTGGCGCCTGCCTCGCGGCGCTGCCCGGCTACGAGATTCGATGTGCTCAGCACCTGCATCCGGCCGAGTGCGCCATCCACGGCGGCCCCCTGCCGTAACGCGCTCACCTGAAGGGCATCCTTGCTCACGGCGCCATCCAGGCTCACGGGGCCATCCATTTGAGATTCGATCTCCTTGACGGCTTCGCTGCCCGCCCCCGCTACCCGAACCAGCAACTGCACCTGCGCGGGGCTATTGACAGAAGTACGGGGCGCGGCTGGGGCGCCGGTTTGCGGCGCGGCATGAGGAACCACTCCCTGACGGAAGATATTTCCCAGCGCCACGGCGCCCAGATTCTCTTTCTTTTCATCGATCGGATTGCGTAGTACGATGCGAATCTTCGACGTGGAATCCGCCAGTCCCAGCACCGCCGCCTCCGTTGGACTGGCGAGCAAGGTGATGATGGTGCCCCTGCCACTCTGAAGTTGCGGTTCCCTGGGAACGGTCAGCACCTTGACGTTCTCGAGGATAGTGCGCAACTGTGGTTCATTGTTGAACTGGCTGTTCACCGAGCCCACCACCTGGACGTCCACGCGGTTGCCCGGCTTGAGCATCGCCACCACCCCAGCGGAATCCTGCACCATCAGGGAGACGGCTCGCATGCCATTGGGAATCCCTCTGCTGGCCGTCAACGCGCCGCCACCCGACTTCGAGGCGAGTTTCGACACCGGCAGCACTTCATCTTGCGCCAGCGCCTCCACCAGCGTTTGGCCTACGGCATCCTCCAGTTTCGTCACCAATCCGGCCGGAGGGGCCGCGGCGGTCCAGGGAACACTTTTCAGATCCTCCTGCTTCAGCACCGAGCCCGCGGGAACCGCGGTTGAAGCCGCGAGAATGGTCCCACTGCCGGCAGTGGCGACGGAAGCGGAGTTCAGCTTCCCCACAAATAATCCATAAAAGATACCCGTGGAAACGATCGCCACAATGAAGGCTACTCCGAATAGGGGAACCAGGCTTTTTTTCTTAGTCGACACGTCGGCGCCTCTCGGCACGCAACCTTGGCGTGCTATCTTCTATCGGCAGATAGAACCCGTTACGTTAGCGTCGAAACGGCTACAGATCAGACTTCCACTGGTCCCATGAGGGTGCGCCGTACCAGCCAGTCCATCAGGTACAGAGTTCCGGGCACCGCGGCGATGAAAAGCACCGCCGGCTGGCCCATCGGGATCAGGACCCCGAAGGCCGCCAGCGTAACGAGGGAGACGAGAGCTCCGGTCAATTCCTTGCGCCAGGCGAGAATCATGCCGGCACAGGCCGCGGTCAAAAGAAGGATCCCGGTCCACTCGCGAAACTCGGTGGGGAAGGCCGACGGGCGGCTGAAGAGTTCGCCGGCCACGAACAGGATGAAAGTGCCGGCGACGAAGATGGCGCTGAGCCGGGCTGCCCAGCGGAGCAGGAAGGGGACAAAATTTGCCATGTTCGAACCCTCCTGCCATCAGAATACACCTCTGGGCGCGGCTGACAAGGGGGTAGGATAAGTCCGTGCAAAGAAATGAGGGGCCACCTCGAGTGACCCCTCGTATACGGCTTGCGGTGACAGAGAAAGACGTTCTCTCTAGCGAGAGCTGAATTGGACGCCGGCCATCTCGGGCGCGTAAATGCGAACTTCCACACGGCGGCTGAGGCGGTTTCGATCCCGGGCGGACATGCCGTCCGATTTCTCCACCGGCTGCTCCCCAAAGCCCATCAGTTGAATCCGGTAGAGCGGCACCTTTCCCTTGCTGACCAGGTATCGGGCGACGGCATCGGCGCGGCGGCGGCTCAAGCTCAGGTTATAAGAAGGATCTCCCACCGTATCGGTGTACCCTTCCACCTCGACGCGGAAGAACTTGCCCTGCGCCTTCCCGGCGATCTCATCGAGTTTCGCCATCTCCTCGGGGCTCAAGGTGGCGCTTCCAAAGCGGAACAGAATGCTCTCTTCAGCAGCTACCTTGAGGTTGCCGAGCTGGTCGATCTTCTGGCCGGCTTGTGTGGCAAGGCGGGCGGCTTCGTCAGCCTTCTGCCCGGCGTCCCCTGCCTTGCGGCCGGCATCGGCGGCGTGCTCATCCGCCTTGGCGGCGTCCTGAAGCGCCTTGCCGGCACGGTCATCCGCGCTCCTGGCGATCTCAGTGGCGTGAGAGATGCCGGTTTCGTGCTGCTCCTGTTTCTCTTCCACGGCGGAGAACTTGTCCGTGGTCTTCTTGTCGTTCTCGTTGATCCGGGCGGTGACCTTGGTATTCATATCATCCACCCTGTTGCGGACGTAGCGCCGGCTAGCGCAACCGGAAGCTCCCAGGAAGGACACAGCAAGGGCACTCCACATCACTGTTTGCATCGCAACCGAATATGTCATAACCAAACTCCTCTGAAACGAGGCAGGTGCAATTCGCTCGCCAATAGCGGCGGGAGCAGGCGGCCGGCATGCGCATCCTCATGCACAGCGTTCTTCAACACGAAGACTTGCTTGGGGATACATCAAGCCACAGGGGTCCATGCCGGACAAAGACACCGCGACCCCATGGCAATCGGTGGCGACAGCCAATGCAGCAATTTTTTCTGTGTGTTGCGGTAGCTCTTACAAGCCGAGAACTTTCTGATTCCACGCCCGCAAGACGGAGCCTGCTCCGGCGGCGAAGGCGGCGATTGCCTTAGTGTATCGATGGCCGGAGCGGCCCTTTGCGGGCTAGCCCGCGCCCGCCACGGCGCTCTCCTCGCGAAACGTGCAGGAGGCTTTGAGGAAGTCGCGGTTCCGGCGCGCGATAAATTCGAGGCGGATGTGTTTGGGGCACACGGCTTCACATTCGCCGATGTTCGTACAGCCTCCGAACAACTCGTGGTTGGCGGCGGCCACCATTTTGAGGGCGCGCTCCTTACGCTCCGGCTGTCCTTGCGGCAACAGACCGAGGTGGCTGACCTTCGCGGAGAGGAACAGCGCGGCGGAGGCATTGGGGCACGCGGCGACGCAAGCGCCGCAGCCAATGCATTGCGCGGCATCCATCGCGATGTCGGCGTCCCTTTTCGGTATCAGGGTCGCGTTGGCGTCCTGCGCCTCACCGGTGGAAGCAGACACATAGCCGCCGGCGGCGATAATGCGGTCAAAAGCGCCGCGATCGACAATCAGATCCTTGACTACCGGAAACGCCGCGGCGCGCCAGGGCTCGAGGTAGAGTTCGTCGCCGTCCTTGAAATGGCGCATGTGAAGCTGGCATACGGTAGTGCCGGGCATGGGGCCGTGCGCCACGCCGTTGATGACGAATCCGCAGGCGCCGCAGATTCCCTCGCGGCAATCATGGTCAAAAGCCACCGGCTCCTCGCCCTTCTCGATCAACGATTCGTTGAGCACATCGAGCATCTCGAGAAACGACATGTGCTCATTGGCGTCCACTTCATAGCGGACCATGCGCCCGGCGGAAGCGGCGTTCTTCTGACGCCACACGTGTAGCTTGAGTCTCATGGTTACTTGTAGCTCCTCTGGGCGAGATGGACATGTTCGAAGGAGAAATTCTCCTTGTGCAGAGCAGGCTTCTGTCCTGGGCCGGTGTACTCCCACGCGGCGGCGTAGCAATACTCATCATCGTTGCGCAGGGCCTCACCCTCCGGCGTCTGGTATTCCTCGCGGAAATGACCGCCGCAGGATTCGTTTCGTTCGAAGGCATCGAGGCACATCAGTTGCGCCAGTTCGAAGAAATCGGCGACGCGCCCTGCTTTCTCGAGAGACTGATTCAACTCTTCGCCATCGCCCACGACGTTTACGTTCCGCCAGTATTCCTGCTGTAGCTCCGCAATCTTGCCCATGGCGTGTTGCAGACCTTGGGCGTTGCGCGCCATGCCGCAGTCCTCCCACAGCAGTTTTCCCAACTCGCGGTGGAAGGAATCGACGGTGCGCTTCCCTTTGATGGACAACAGGCGCTTGATCTGCTCGTTGACCCCGTTTTCGGCGCGGCGCACTTCCTGATGGTTCGAGTCGGCCTTGTCGAGCTTCGCCGTCGCCAGATAATCTCCAATGGTGTAGGGGATGATGAAGTAGCCGTCCGCGAGGCCCTGCATCAGCGCGCTCGCGCCGAGGCGATTGGCGCCGTGATCGGAGAAGTTCGCTTCCCCCAGCACGAAGAGGCCGGGGATGGTGCTCATCAGGCGGTAATCCACCCACAATCCGCCCATCGTGTAATGGATGGCGGGGAAGATGCGCATGGGCACGGAGTAGGGATCCTCTCCCGTGATGCGCTCGTACATCTCGAAGAGATTTCCGTAGCGCTCTTCCACTACTTTGCGGCCCAGCCGGCGAACGGCATCGCCGAAATCGAGATACACTCCCAAGCCTGTCTTGCCGACGCCGCGGCCTTCGTCACAGACGGCTTTCGCGGCGCGGGAGGCGACGTCGCGAGGCACGAGGTTGCCGAAGCTCGGGTAGCGGCGCTCGAGGTAATAATCGCGTTCGTCTTCGGGAATCTGACCGGGCGGACGCGAGTCGCCGCCTTTCTTCGGCACCCAGATGCGGCCGTCGTTGCGCAGCGATTCGCTCATCAGGGTGAGTTTGGACTGGTAGTCGCCCGACACCGGAATGCAGGTAGGGTGGATCTGTGTGAAGCAGGGATTGGCCATGAGGGCGCCCTTGCGGTAGGCGCGCCAGATGGCGGTGGCGTTCGAGCCTTTGGCGTTGGTGGAAAGGTGGAAGACGTTGCCGTAGCCGCCGGTGGCGAGAACGACGGCATCGGCCAGATGAGTGTCGATCCTGCCGGTCACCAGATTGCGCGTCACAATGCCGCGCGCCCTGCCGTCAATGACGATCAGTTCCAGCATCTCGTGGCGCGGGAACATCGTCACACGGCCGGCGTTCACCTGCCGCTCGAGCGCCTGGTAGCAGCCAAGCAGCAATTGCTGGCCCGTCTGCCCGCGGGCATAAAACGTGCGCGACACCTGGGCTCCGCCAAAGGAGCGATTGGCCAGCAGCCCGCCGTACTCGCGGGCGAACGGCACGCCCTGAGCAACGCACTGGTCAATGATGTTCACGCTGATCTGCGCCAGCCGGTAGACGTTGGCCTCGCGGGCGCGAAAATCGCCGCCCTTCACCGTGTCATAGAAAAGGCGGTAGATGGAATCACCGTCGTTCTGGTAGTTCTTGGCAGCGTTGATGCCGCCTTGCGCGGCGATGGAGTGGGCGCGGCGCGGCGAATCCTGGAAGCAGAAGCACTTGACGTTGTAGCCGAGTTCGCCCATGGCGGCTGCGGCGGATCCGCCGGCCAGGCCCGAGCCGACGACAATCACCGTGAACTTCCGCTTGTTGGCGGGATTCACCAGCTTCATTTCGAACTTACAGTTGTCCCACTTCTGTTCGATGGGACCGGAGGGAATGCGGGAGTCGAGCTTCATTGGCTTATTTGAGAATTCCGAGCATGACCGACACCGGGATCGAGATGTTGCCGATGACGAGAGCAGCGGCGGCAATGGCGGCCAGTTTCTTGAGCAGCGGGGTGTACCTGGGGTGGCTGATGCCCACGCTCTGGAACATGCTCCAGACGCCGTGGTAGAGATGGCTCCCCAGCATCAGCATGGCAATGATGTAGACGATGGAGGCGGGGACGAAAGAAAAGCCCACAATCACGTTGTGGTAGACCTCGCCTTCGCGGAATTCCGGACCGAGCGCCTGTCCCGTGGTGAAGTGCAGGATGTGATAGATGATGAAGGCGAGCAGAATGGGGCCGCTCCAGTACATGGTTCGGGACGCGTAGGTGGTGCCGGCGCTGGTCCACTTCACGTAAGCCCGCGGCCGCGCTCTCCGCGCGCGCAGCCCCAGTTGCGTGGCGGCGATGATATGCAGGATGACGCTCACCAGCAGCACCAGGCGTACGCCCCAGAGCAGCGACGGAATGCTCCTCAACGTTTGCGCGTAGTGGTCGAGTTTCTCCGCTCCGAGATAGATCTGCAGGTTGCCGATCATGTGGCCGACGACGAACAGGAACAGGATGGCCCCGGTTACGGCCATTACTGCCTTCTTGCCGACGGTGGATTCCCAGAACCCGATGCGGCTGGATGTTTTGCCCGTAAGGGCGGCTGACGCTGTGCTCATAAAGTAACGGTAAACAGCAGGGGTGGCAAACCACCTGTTCCCCCGGCTGTTAGATGAAGGATCAAGCTCTATTGTAGGAATTTTTGCGCCTGGATGGGCGGCATTCCGATGCCGGGGCGTGGTGGAATAGGGAAGATGATCCGGCTGCTGATTGTTTTGCTTGTCGCCTCGACACTGGCCGCGGCAGATGGCCGCATTTATTACCTTCTTTGGTTCGACACCGAGGATTACATTGAGCCGGCGGCCGATGACGCCGCGCTGCGCATCGCCACCGATCTCGAGAAACTCGGCGTACGGGCGACGTTCAAAGTAGTGGGCGAAAAGGCGCGTGTACTCGAAGCGCGCGGACGCGCCGATGTCATTCGCGCCCTCTCCCAGCACGACATCGGCTATCACGCGGAAAATCACAGCATCCCTCCCAGCCCGGCTGTCTATCTTCAGCCGCTCGGCTTGCTCGAGGGGGCCGCCGAGTTCCAGCGCCGCGAGGGCCGCGGTGTGGACGATATCCGGCGGATTTTTGGAGTCACTCCGAGTTGCTACGGCCAGCCGGGCTCTTCCTGGGGGCCGCAAAGCAACATCGCCCTGCGCCGGCTTGGCATCCCCGCATACATGGATGAAGGTTCCCAGGTCGGCTACTTGAACCAGCCCTTCTGGTTCATGGGCATGTTGTATGTGTTCAACCTTGGACCCTATTCCATGCGGGCCGATCTCAACGACCCCTCCAAGCTCCCGGCCGCCTACAAGCGGTTTGACGACGCGGTGGCCGAATTGAAAGCGAAGGGCGGCGGCGTCATCCACACGTATTACCACCCGACGGAATTCGTCACCACGGAATTCTGGGATGCTGTCAACTTTCCGCACGGCCGCTACCGGGCGCCCTCCGATTACCAGCGGCCGAAACTGCGCACGCGCGAAGCCGCCGAACAGGCGCACCGCATCCTGGTGGACTTCGTCACTCACGTCAGGCAGACGCCCGCAGTCACCATCATCACGGCGCGCCAGTTGCCGCAGGTGTTCGAGGACCCCAACCCCGCGGTGGACGTGCCCGCCATCCGCAAGCAACTGGCCGAGTCCATCGACATTCGCGGCGCGGCCTCGGCAGCCGACCAGTTGCTGGCGCTGCTCGGGTTCCAACGGATGTATGTGGATGGTCCGGCAGAGCGCGGGGTCACCACCATCCGCGCCACAGCCATTCACCGCGACCTGTTCGAGCGAGGCAAGGCCGATGCCGTGGACTACATCGAGCGCCACCACCGCCTTCCTTCGCATGTCTGGTTCGGAGACGAGCGGCTTTCGCTCGCGGACTTCACCGCCACGCTGGCCGGGGACGACGGCGGCGCTACCGTCGCTGTGCGGAAGGGGAATCTTGCCTTCGAGCGTTATATCGCCGCCGGCGCGAAACGGTCGTTCAACTGGGCCATTCATCCCGAGGACTTCGATGGCTCGGCGCTGCTCGAAATGGGCCGCCTCCAGGCCTGGACGTTGAAGCCCGCGCGGTTGAAATGAGGATCAGCAATCTGGCGGCATTGCTCGCGCTGCTTGCGCTCGGCGCGTGCGGGTTCCGGAAGGCGGAAACCATCCGCCTGGGAATCGCGGCCCAGCAGTCCGTCTCGCAAATCCCGGTGTACCTGGCCGCGCAACTGGACCTCTACCGGAAGAATGGACTCACGGTGGAACTCGCGGAGTTCCCCGGAGCCTCGAAGGGGATGGAAGCGCTGCTCGGCGGCAGTGTGGACGTGCTGTCCGGCTACTACACGCAAGCCCTGGCGGTGCGCGCCCAGGGGCGGCGCATCGATGTATTTCTCGGCTACTACGACTCGCTCCTCGTTGCGCTTGCGGTGGCTCCCGCGGCGGCGGGGCGCGTGCGCCGCATCGAGGATCTGCGCGGGGCCAAGGTGGGAGTGACCACGCCCGGCTCCGCCACGCACCAATTTGTCGATTTTCTGCTGCGCCGGCATGGCCTTGCGCCGTCCGAGGTGACACCCGTAGCGATCGGAACCGCCGCCCGCGGAGCCGCCGCCATGGAGCGCGGCATGGTGGACGCGGGCGTAGTGACCGATTTCACCATCCGTTACCTGGAACAGCGCTTCGGCAAACTCCGCCTGCTGGCCGACACGCGCACGCGCGAAGGCGTTCTCGAGGCGCACGGCGTGAACGCATTCCCCGGCACCGTACTGATGGCGGATTCCTCCTGGATCGACAGCCACCCGGACCAGGCGCGCCGTCTCGCCAGCGCCGTGTGGGAAGCCGTCCTCTGGATGCGCGCCCATTCCGTGGAGGAGATCGTGGCGAAGATGCCCGCAAGCCACTACGGCCAGGACCGCGAAGCCTATCGCGACGCCGTGCGCATGAGTGTGCCCATGCTCTCGAACTCGGCAACCATCAGCGCCGCGTCCCACCAGGCCGCGGTGGAATTCCTGGGAGCGTCCGGCATGGAGACGGCCTTTCGCGACGTGGGAGTGAGATAATCGAAGGCCGATGCGCCGCTCGCTGCTGATCCTCGCGCTTACGATCCTGTCCGGATGCGCCCATCGGGAAAAAGACTCTACAGTCCGAATTGCCGTGGGCGGCCAGTCCCAACTGGTTTATCTGCCCGCAACGCTCGCCGGGCAGCTTCACCTTTATGAGAAGGAAGGGCTCAAGGTGGCATTGTCTGATTTTCCCGGCGGGTCAAAGGCGCTGGAGGCTCTGCTCGGCGGCAGCGCCGACGTGGTCTGCGGCTACTTCGATCACGTCATCCAATTGAACGCGGAAGGCCGTCATTTGAAGGCGTTCGTGACTATGCAGCGTTTCCCCGGTCTCGCCCTGGTGGTCTCGCCCGCCGCTTCCCGCAAAGTCAACACGCTGGCCGATCTGCGCGGCGCCGTGGTGGGCGTTTCCGCTCCGGGTTCCTCCACTGACCTGCTCCTCAAATACCTGCTGAGCGGGAATGGCGTCGATCCTGGGTCAGTGAGCGTCACGGGCATCGGCATGTCCGCGGGCTCCGTTGCCGCCATGGAGCATGGCAAAGTGGACGCCGCCATCATGGCCGATCCCGCCATTACGATCTTGGAGAAGCGCACCGGGCATCCACTGGTTCTGCTGGCCGACACGCGAACCGAAGAAGGCGTGAAGCAGGTTTTCGGGACCACGCAGTATCCGGCGGCCGTGCTCTATTCGACCGGGGAGTGGATTGCCCGCAACCCCGGCGCCGTCGCGCGCCTCACGCGCGCCATCCGCCAGACACTCGCCTTCATCCAAAGTTCGCCTGGCGAAGTGGCGGCGCGCATGCCGGCCTCGTTTCAGGGCGACGATCCTTCTTTATACGAGCAGACCGTGCGGGCGGCTTTGCCGATGTACTCCGTCGACGGGCGGATGCCTGCGGACGGACCCGAAATTGTGCGCAAAGTGCTCTCTGTCTCGCTCCCGAAAGTGCGTGAGGCGAGCTTCGATTCGAACGCTACGTTTGTTTGGAAATCCGCCGAATGAAAGGACGCCGCTCTGTGGCATGATGTCAGAAATGGAAAGCGAACTGCCGAAGCCGATCAAACGTGTGTTGCGCGACCTGGCGGACCGGGCCCACGAAGTGGCGTTGCGGAACGCCCTGTCCGATCTGGGAAACGACTTCGACCTCTGGCGGCAGGGGGACATCGATTCGTTCGAACTCGCGCACCGGATCCACCGCTTCCACCAGGGGCCCGATCGCCAGATCCACCTCCGGTATACGCGCAGTGTGGATCTTCCCTACCTGATCGTACAAAGCGTCCGGGAAGGACTGATCGATCGCGACTCCATCCCCGAGGACGCCTTGCCCTATCTCGAGAGCGCGTTCGCTCTGTTTCACGAACTGGACCGCCGCGAACCCGCCGGCAGTTAATCTTCCACGGCGATGGTGGGCCCGGCGTGAGCCGCAGCCTCGGCGGTGCGCGCAATCACATGTTCGGCAAGTTCGAAGAACGGCGCGGCGGCGGGTGAATCCTTTCCCAACAGGGCCACCGGCTTGCCGGCATCGCCCCCGGCGCGGATTTCCGGCACCAAAGGGAGCTCCGCCAGCAGCGGAATCTGCATCTGCACGGCCGTATGCCGGCCTCCGCCTTCGCCAAACACATCGATGCGCTCGCCGGATTGCGGAGCAATCAGGTAGCTCATGTTCTCCACCAGCCCGAGCAGTTCCACGTGCAGTTGCCGGAACATCATCACCGCCTTGCGCGCGTCCTCGAGCGCGACTTCCGACGGCGTGGTCACGACGATGGCGCCGGTGATGGCGGTGCTTTGCGCAAGCGACAGCGCCACGTCTCCGGTGCCCGGAGGCAGGTCCACAATAAGATAATCCAGGCTCCCCCATTCCACATTGTTGATGAACTGATTCATCACGCTGTGCAGCATGGGGCCGCGCCAGATGACAGGTTTGTCGCCGGGGTTCAGAAAGCCCATCGACATCAACTTGAGGCCGTTCTTTTCAATGGGGCGGATGCGGTCGCCATTGGCGCGCGGCGGTTCGTTGACCCCCATCATGCGCGGCACGTTCGGCCCGTAGACATCGGCATCGAGCAGGCCGACATTGTTGCCCAGCGCCTTGAGCGCCAGCGCCAGGTTGACCGCGACCGTGGTTTTTCCCACGCCTCCCTTCCCTGACCCCACGGTAATCAGGTACTTCACCCCCGGCACAGGGGACTTCGGCATTTCCATATTCGGAGGATGACCCATAACCTTCCAGGTTACCGCGAAGCCGCCAGCGCATCCCATTCCCTGGAAGCGCGCTGCTCGAGCGCCGGCACATCCTGGGCGAGGATGTAGCCTTCGGATGCAAGCCTATCGGCCGCGGCCTTGATCCTGGCGAGGTAGTCCTGCTTGGAGGAGTAGCGCTCCTCGATGGAAGGCCGCGGATCATGCCGTTTCTCCCGCTCGGCCTTGGTGGGGGCGAAGGCGAAGAAGGAGCCCGCCATGTTGAAGATCTCGGTGGGATTGCCGATGGAAGCCGCGCGCAGGTTCCAACCGGTGTAGGCGCCGAGCGGAACCTGAATTTCGGGCAGCCGGACGCCCGCGGTTTCATTGCCATCGGCATCCACCTGCGGCAGCAGCGTTGGAAACACCTTGCCGAGTTTCGGAGGCTCATAGGAGACGATGCCGTAGTCGCGGAATTCCGGACCGTAGTTGGCGCGCCAGGCACGCTCGTAGCTCTTCGGCGGCGTCACGCCCGGCAGTTTCGGGAAACGCACTTGCGCGGGAGCGGCGAGTTGTTGCCGCGAGAGGAGCGGGATTTGCGACGGCGGCGGCTCTTTGCCCTCTTTCACCCATGCGCCTATCGCCGCCAGCAGGCCGCGCATGATGTAGCGGTAGTCGTTCGGGTTGGGCTTGTACTGCGTATTGCCCTGCTTGGGAGGAAACGAGCCCGGCCCGTGCTGCGTCCCCGTGAGGAAATACGCGCGCGAGTCCTTGGAGAGCCCCGTGTCGGACGAGCCGTCAATCGAAGTGTGAATCAAAGCCGCGGCGCGGCCCCAGTATTCATACGACCCGTTGGTGTAGAAAATCTTCGGCGCCACCTTGTCGCGCTCGGCTTTCACCAGCAGGCGTCGGTGAGCCCGGTTTCGGGGTCCGTCTGGGCCTCATCGGTGAAGGGGAAGATGTCCGTGGGATAGAGCAGGTTCAGAAAGGGGTGCGCGTCGCGCGAGGGCTGCGCGAAACGGTGATTGAAGCTGCCAAGCCCGCCGCCCGCCACGTGCGCCCACACACCGTCGAACACCTTGCGGTTCTTCTCGTCGCGATTGAACCCGTAATAAAGAAAGGTGCGCAGGAAACGGCCGCTCTGCGAGGTGCCGAAGCCGATGGCGCGTTTCAGATAGCGGGACTGGTCGCCCAGCAGGATCGTCGAATCGTTCTCGTACTTGAGGAAAGAGATCAGATCGCGGATGGCTGCCGGCCCGAGGCCGACCACTGTCGGGTCCTTGGCCGTGTACACCACTTCATAGATCTTGCCCGGGATGTAGCCGGTGGCAAGATAGACCCGGCCGTTATCGGGAACCACCCTGCCGTTCTCCTCACACGCGAAGCGCCACTCGGAACGCGGGATGGTGCGCCGGGGCGAGTCGGGGTGATCCTGGATGGTGAGTTGATTGGCGGGGTCATCGGGATTCGCCACCGGGTAAGGGATGTGCGTGTTGCGGTCGCCGAGCGAGTAGGTTTTCATCGGCGTATCCACAATCCACTGCGAACGCACGGGTCCGGTGATGGTCTGCCCGTTCACCTTCGCCACCGGAGCGAACAGGCGCATCAGGTCGTCATTCAGCGGCACGTCCGCCTGCCATCCGGCCCATACCAGCGTATAGCCCTGCTGGAGCAGATAGCCGTCTCCGAAATCGCCCCCCTGGCTCGGGTTCCCCGTGGACGCGGCGAAATCGAACATCGAGAGCATGCCCTTGTGCCCGCGATTACTCACCTCGAACAGGATGACTCCGTTGCCCCTGGCCGGATCGCGCGGCTTGAGAACGAACAGATCGGCGGCAAACTCGACCAGGCCGTTTTCGTTGCGGGGAGCGTTTTGAAGGTCGCGGATGATTGTGTTGGCGGGGTTCTTGGGATCGACGGCGAAGTGCGCCTTGGCCACCACGCGCTCGTAGGCGTAGCCGGGGATGTCGGTGCGGTCGACAAGATAGATATGGGTGACGGCGGCCGGGCAGGCCGGGAGGAGGGCGAGGGTGAAGGCGAGGAGACGGAGGAACATGGAAGTTGTGCCTGTAGAAAACAGTGAGCTTCCGGCAAGGATGCGTGACTCGCTATAGCAGCACGTAGTAATTTCGGAAATGCCTCGAAAGAAGACACCAACCGCAGAAGATTTTCTCAATTTGCAGAGTAGGCTGGCGGAATGGCGGAG
>JADLBD010000034.1 GCA_020847975.1 Bryobacterales bacterium
CTAGCCTGGAACGGGACCCCATGTCAGCAAATACAGCGGCACACGTTGCTTGCGATGTGAGGGACCTTTCTCAAGCCGAATCGGGGAAACGGCGGACGGAGTGGGCATTCCACTCCATGCCGGTGCTCCAGAGCATCCGTAAGCAACTCATCCGGAGCCAGCCGTTGGAGGGAATCCGGGTGGTGGCCTGCCTGCATGTCACCACTGAGACAGCGAGCCTGATGATTACATTGCGGGACGGAGGCGCATCGGTAGTCTTGTGCGCCTCGAATCCGCAATCCACCCAGGACGATGTGGCGGCGTCGCTGGTGAAGGACTACGGGATTCCGGTGTACGCGGTGCGTGGGGTGACGGCGGAGATGCATGCGGCGCACGTGGCGGCTGCGCTGGCGCACAAGCCGCAGGTGACCATCGATGATGGAGCGGAACTGGTGAAGCAACTGCATGGGGGACGCTCCGAGTGCGGCGGCGAAGTGATCGGGGGGACGGAAGAGACCACCACCGGGGTGATGCGGCTGAAGGCGCTAGCCAAGGAGGGGTTGCTCAAGTATCCGGTGATCGCCATCAACGACGCGATGACAAAGCATCTGTTCGACAACCGCTACGGGACCGGTCAGAGCACGATTGACGGCATCCTGCGGGCGGCCAATATCCTGCTGGCCGGGATGAACGTGGTGGTGGCCGGTTATGGATGGTGCGGGCGCGGCGTGGCGATGCGGGCCCGGGGGATGGGCGCGAACATCATTGTCTGTGAAGTGGATCCGATCAAAGCGCTGGAGGCTCTGATGGACGGCTACCGGGTGATGTCCATGAGCGAAGCGGCCGCGATTGGGGACGTATTCGTTACCGTGACGGGCAACAAGAGCGTCATCCACAGGGAACACTTCGAGAAGCTGAAAGACGGCGCGATCCTGTGCAATTCGGGCTACTTCAATGTGGAGATCGACCTGGAAGCGCTGGGGCGGATCTCGCACGCGCGCTGTCCGGCGCGGGAGTTTGTCGAGGAATTCTCGATGCGCGACGGCCGGAAGATCTACGTCCTGGGAGAAGGCCGCCTGATCAATCTCACTTCGGCTGAGGGGCATCCGGCCTCCGTGATGGACATGAGCTTTGCAAACCAGGCGCTGGCGGTGGAATATTTGGTGAAGAAGCATTCGTTGCTCGAGCGCAAAGTGTACGCCGTGCCGGAAGAGTTGGACCGGCAAGTGGCGCGCCTGAAGCTCGAGGCAATGGGGGTAAAAATTGACCGGCTGAGCGTCGAGCAGGAGAAGTTCCTCTCGACGTGGCCGGAAGGAAACTGAACGGCCCGGGACGCGGCCGCAGGTCAGGAGACGAAATCATTGGCGCTCATTGAAGGATGTAAACACGAACTCGAGATCACCATTCCGGTCGAGGAAGTGGAAAAGGAATCGGAGAAGGTTGCCGAGGATGTCCGGGCGAAGGCAAAGCTGCCGGGATTCCGTCCCGGCAAGGTGCCGTTGTCGATGATCCGCCAAAGATATGGATCCACCATCCGCCAGGAAGCGCTGGACAATCTCCTGCCGAAATTTTTCCGCAAGCGGATCGAGGAAGAGCATCTGCACGTGGTGAGCAGCTTCAGCGTGAAGGACCTCGAGTTTGAGGCCGGCAAGCCGGTGAAGTTCAAGGCGGAATTCGAAGTGGCTCCGGAAGTGGAGTTGGGCGAATACCGCGGCATCAGCGTGCCCTATGCGCAGCCGGAGGTCACGGATGAGGACGTGAACGAGCGGTTGGAAGCGCTGCGGAAGCGGAAGGCGGACTATGCGAATCTCGATCCCCGCCCGGCGGAGATGGGAGACGTGGTGGTGGTGGACCTGCACAGCGTGAGCGGGCTCGAAGGCGAGCCGATGCACGCGCATGACCTGCAGGTGGAACTCGGCTCGCCGGAAACGCTGCCGGACTTCAACGACCACCTGGTGGGACTGACGCCGGGGGACGAGGCAAACATCACGGTGACGTATCCCGAGGAGTACGCCCAGGAGCGGCTGGCGGGAAAGATCGTGGAATTCCACGTGGACGTCAAGCAACTGCAGCGGAAAGAGCTGCCGGAATTGAATGATGAGTTCGCCAAGGATTTAGGCGATTTTCAGACGCTCGATGAGTTAAAGGAGACGATTCGGAACAATACGCTGCGGGAACGGGAGATGGCGGTGCAGCGGCAGGCAAAGGAGGCGATTGCGGAGAAACTGGCGGACACGCACACCTTCCCCGTGCCGGAGGCGTTCATTGACCGCCAGATTGATCTGTATGTCGAGCGTTTCCTCAGCGAGCATGCCGCGCAGGGGATGGATCCGAAGAAGATTCCCGTGAACCGCGAAAAGGTGAAGGAAGCGATGCGGGACCGCGCGATCAAGGAGATCAAGACAACGCTGCTGCTCGAGAAGGTGGCGGACACCGAGTCGATCGTCACCACGAAGGACGAAGTGGATGCCGAGGTGCAGCGCTTCGCCAAGCAGGAGCGGGAGCCGGTGGCGGCGGTTCGGCGGCGGTTTGAAGAGAACGGGACGCTGGGACGAATCGCCCACGCCATTCGCACGGAGAAGACGCTGAATTTCCTCTTCGAGCACGCGCGTAAGGAAGCTCCGGCGGAGCCCGAGGCCGGGGAAAGCGCCGAGTAGAGACATACGGCCGCGCGGTTCGAGCGATTCGTCAAAGGAGGCGAGTCATGAAGGAACCCCTCTGTTTCGTGCTGATGCCATTTGGACGGAAGACCGGCGCCGATGGCCGGATGATCGACTTCGACCGCGTGTATGGGGACCTGATCGCTCCGGCCATCAGCGCAGCGGGTCTACAGCCCCTGCGGGCTGATCAGGAAACGGCGGGCGGCATTATTCACAAACCGATGTTCGAACGGCTGATCCTGAGTCCGTTCGCGCTGGCGGATCTGACGCAAGCGAACGCCAACGTCTATTACGAACTCGGGGTGCGGCATGCGTTCCGTCCGGGGACCACGGTGTTGATTGTGGCGGAGGGCAGCCGCCTGCCGTTCGATGTCCAGATGCTGCGCACGATCCATTACAAACTGGACGATGCGGGAGCGCCCACCGGGCCGGGAACTGCGCAAGCGGCGATTGTGGCGTTTTTTGCCGAGGCGAGGAAGGGAATCACCGACAGCCCGATCTTCCAACTGATGGATGGACTGAAGCCCGCGGAGGTGGACCACGTCAAGACGGACGTGTTCCGCGACCGCGTGGAGTATTCCGAACAGATCAAGCAGAAACTGGCGGCGGCGGTAAGGACTTCGGCGGAAGCCGTACGCGCGGTAGAGCAGGAGTTGGGCCCGCTTGAAGATGTGGAGTCAGGCGTGTTGATTGACCTGCTGTTGAGTTACCGTTCGCGGTCGGCATGGCAGGATGTCGCGGATCTGGCAGGACGGCTGCCGGAACCGCTGGCAAGCACGGTGCTGGTGCGCGAACAGTTGGGGATGGCGCTGAACAGGCTGAAGAGGCGGGAAGAGGCGGAGCAGGTCCTGCGGAAGGTGATCGACGAGAAGGGGCCGAGCAGCGAAACGTTCGGGCTGTTGGGGCGCGTCTACA
This sequence comes from Bryobacterales bacterium, assembly GCA_020847975.1. GTDB lineage: Bacteria > Acidobacteriota > Terriglobia > Bryobacterales > Bryobacteraceae > CADEFT01. The sequence continues at coordinate 3,555 of JADLBD010000034.1, forward strand.
AGGACCGCTGGGAAGAGGCGAAGAACTCCGGGCAGGGATTTCTTGCGGACGGTTTCCTCGACCAGGCGACGGAAGCTTACCTGAAGGGCTTCGAGAGCGACTGGCGGGACGCGTATCCCGGCGTGAATGCGGTCACGCTAATGGAATTGAAAGAGCCGCCGGATGAACGTCGCGAGAAGATTCTGCCGCTGGTTCGTTATGCCGTGGAACGGAAAATGGCGCAGGGCAAGCCGGATTACTGGGACTATGCGACATTGCTCGAACTGGCGGTGCTTGCGGGGGACAAAGACGAGGCAAGGAAATCGCTTGGCAAAGCTTTGGCGCTGGCGCGGGCAGGTTGGGAACCGGAAACGACACTGCGCAATCTGCGGCTGATCGGGGAGGCGCGAAAGGCGCGGGGAACGGCAGTCGCGTGGCAGGCGGAAGTGGAGGCGGCGCTGGAGCAGCGGGCGAAGCAGTAAGCGCCAGCGGCGATTCCGGCCAACAGGTTCATGGATCTGGAAGCCATCCTTCAGTGGGTGACTACATACGGGCCGGCCGCGCTCTATTTACTGCTGTTGCTCGGGATTGTCGGCCTGCCGGTGCCGGATGAGACGCTCCTCGTATTTTGCGGGTATCTGATTCAGCGGGGCACATTCCACGCACACACCACATGGATTGCCGCGGCGGCAGGCAGTATTTGCGGCATCACGGTCAGCTATATTCTGGGGCGCACGCTGGGGCTGGCGGTGATTCACCGCTATGGAGCGCGATTCGGAGCCACCGAGGAGCGATTGGAGAAGGTTCATGCCCTTTACCGCGGCGTCGGCCACTGGGCGCTCACTTTCGGGTATTACATTCCAGGATTCCGCCATTTTTCGGCAGTAGTGGCGGGAGCGAGCCATCTGGAGATGCACACGTTCGCTGTGTTCGCCTATGGAGGCGCGCTGATCTGGGTGAGTACGTTTCTGAGCGTGGGCTACTTTCTGGGAGAGGAATGGAAGCACGCGGCGGAGCATGCGCATCACTTGCTGATGGCGGCATCGGCGGTGCTGGTGGTGGTGGGGCTCGGGTATTGGTTGTGGAAGCGGCGGGCGGCGGGGAAAGCTCAGTAGCCCAAGCCTTTCCTGGCCCGGACGACGAGATAAGCTAGAATGAGTTACACGCTATGGATGTCGAGAAAACAATTGAGTTTCTGCTGCAGTCCCAGGCCGACCTCACTGAAAAGCAGCACCAGACGGAAATCAATATCAGCCGCTTGATTGAGGCTCAGTACAACACGGAGCAAAATGTCGCCGCGTTGTCCGGAGCGCTCGCGGAAACCGACCGGCGGTTGGATTCGGTTGCCGCGCGGTTGGACCAGCTCGCGGAACGGCAGTCGGTGACCGAAGCCTCGTTACAGACACAGACGGAGAATCTCAACGCACTGGTCAAAGTGGTGGATGATTTCGTGCGCGGGCGGCAGTAGCTATTCCGATAGGGCGAACGCCACGTAAGCGCCGCCGGAGGGAGCGCCGGATTTTCCGCCGCCGGCGGCGATCAGCACGTACTGTCTGCCTTTTGCTTCGTAGGTTGCAGGAGTGGCATTGCCGGAGGCGGGGAGCGTGGTTTCCCAGAGCAGTTTCCCCGTGAGCTTGTCGTAGGCGTGGAACTTCTTGTCGTGGTTGGTGGCTCCGATGAAGAAGAGGCCGCCCGCGGTAACAATGCCTCCGCCATAGTTTTCCGTGCCGGTATTTTTCATGCCTTTCGCGGCTAATTCGGGATATTCGCCGAACGGGATGCGCCAGGCGAAGTCGCCGGTGTTGAGATTGATGGCAGTGAGGGTGCCCCACGGCGGTTCCACGGCGGGATAGCCGTCGGGATCGAGAAACTTGTTGTAGCCATCCGTCGAGTACTTGAGGTTCGCTGGTCCCGCCGGCGTCTCGGCGATTGCGGCTTGCGTGTCTTCGCGGTTGAACAGGAATCTGGTGAGGGCGTCGATGGCGGGGTCGCCGAGTTGCGCGAAGCCGGGCATGCGGTCCTGGCCGTTGCGGATGACATCGCGCGCCTGTTGTTCGGTGTATTTGGCGCTGAGGTTTTCAAGGGAAGGGAATTGCGGCGGACTGCCTTTGCGATCCTCGCGATGGCAACCGGCGCAGCGGCTGACGTAGATGCGCCGCGCGGACGTGACGCCGCGAGCCGCCTGCGCGGGAACCAGGCGAAGAATCCACGGCATCTCGTTGGCGTTAGCGTAGAACAAGCCGGTTTCGGGGTCGAAGGACCCGCCGCCCCATTCGGCTCCGCCGTCGAAGCCGGGGAAGACGATGGAGCCCTCCTTGCTTGGGGGAGTGAACTGATCGCCGCTGCGAAGTGCGCGGAGACGTTCCAGCACGATGCGGTGCGCCTCTTCGGTGCGGCGGGTGACCATGTCTTCGGTGAAGCGCTGGCGGGCGAAGGGCGGCGGTTTGAGGGGGAGCACCTGCGTTTGCGCGAGTTGTTCTCCGTCGACGGGAGAAGGCGGCACGTTGCGGGTTTCCAAAGGAAAAAGAGATTTTCCGGTCTCTCTATCGAAAACGAAGACCCATCCGGATTTGGTGGGCTGGGCGACGGCATCGATCATCTTTCCTCCCCGGCGGACCGTGATGAGGAGCGGAGCAGCGGGGAAGTCGCGGTCCCAGACATCGTGCTTGACAGCCTGGAAGTGCCAGACGCGTTCGCCGGTCTCCGCCTTGAGACAGAGGAGCGTGTTCGCGAAGAGGTTGTCGCCGTGACGGTCGGCTCCATAGAAATCGAAGGCGGCCGAACCGGTGGGGGCGAAGAGGAGTCCCCGCTTGCGGTCGATGGCCATACCCGCCCAATTGTTGGCGCCCCCGGTGTACTTCCATGCGTCCTTGGGCCAGGTGTCGTAGCCGAACTCGCCGGGGCGGGGAATGGTGTGGAAGGTCCAGCGGAGTTTTCCCGTGCGGGCATCGAAGGCGCGGATGTCGCCGGGAGAGGAGGGATGTGATTCGCTGACAAGGCTTCCGAGGATAATCAGATCCTTGTAGACAACGCCGGGGCTGGTGACGGTGATGAAGACTTTCCCGGGGTCGCGGCCGAGTCCTTCGCGCAAGTCGACGCGGCCCGCGGCGCCGAAGGAGTCATCGGGCTTGCCGGTTTTGGCGTAGAGGGAGTACAGGTAGTGGCCCGCGGCGAAGAAGATGCGGGATTGGGCTCCGCTGGCCCAGTAGGTGACGCCGCGATTCCGGCGGCCGGGAGGGCGGCCACCCTCGGCGGGATCGAAAGTCCAGAGCGGCTTCCCCGTGGCGGCGTCGAGCGCGATGACACGCAGTTTCGGTGTAGTGGCGTAGATGACGCCATCGACGATGATGGGATTGCATTGCATCTCGGAGCCTTGGAAGGCGTCGCCGGTGTCATAAGTCCAGGCCACTTTGAGTTTGTGGATGTTCTTCGTGTTGATCTGTTTGAGGGTGGAGTAGTGGATATTCTCCGGCCCGCCGCCGAAGGAGTCCCACCCGCGGTATTGGGTTTGCGCGTGAGCGGACAGGACGCCGGATAGGAATAACAGAATAGAAAACATGGTTCAGGAGACATTGTACACACGAAGGTGAAGTGCAATTTCACCCAGTGCGCTGGGTGGTGGATGCCCAGGAGGATGGAGGAGCGAATGGAAATAGTAGGGATTCGGGGTGGAACACAGCTTGCAGGCATTTGAGCAAGGAGGTCAGCAATGCTTCGTCTCTCCCTGCTCCTTGCCACGGGCCTGCTGGTTCTCACCGCCGCGGCACAGGACAAACCGAAAATCAAACAAGTGCCGCCAAGCCGGACCGATCCGGCCTCGGGCCAACAGATGTTCCGGGCCTATTGCTCGCCGTGCCATGGGTTGTTGGGGACGGGAGACGGTCCCGCCGCGCCGGCGTTGAAGAACAAGCCGGTGAACCTTACGCAACTCTCCGTCCGCAACGGCGGGAAGTTTCCGGCCTTGAAGGTGTACAACACGATCCAAGGAGATACGATGGTGCCGGCGCACGGATCGAAGGACATGCCTGTTTGGGGCGATGTGTTCCGCTCGATGACGCGCAACGAGGCGGAAGCCAAAATGCGGATCAACAACCTTACCAGGTACGTGGAGTCGATACAGGGCGGCAAGTAGGTTCACGGCTGCACGTTTTTTCAAAGAATTCGAACAAAAAGACTTGCAATTTGGAAGCCTCGTGATATTCTTGAAGATGTCACGAGGTTTCCTATGTCACGGTGGTATGTCATGAGCAAACAGGTCACTCAGAGAGCGGCGCTCACGGCCGGACTGTGCCATTTCCAACCCCTCCGTCCCGGCGGCCGGATACAGACGGTCCGCTAAACAGGTATCCATCTCCGGATAGCCCGATCCCAGTTCGCCTATAGTTCAGGTTTTTTGCGCCTGGCTGGTGCGGTCATTCACTGCGTGTTCCGTATGCCGGCGGCTGGTAGAGACGGTATCCGTTTCTGTGCGTAGCTCAACGGTAGAGCAACAGCATTCGTAAGCTGTTGGTTGCGGGTTCGATTCCCGCTGCACAACCAAAACGAAGCGCTTGAAACGCGCCGGTTCGTTGCCAATGACGCGATGGACCGGAGGCGGGGTTTCGGCATCCGGCACTTTGGCGGAGGCGCGGATTTTCGTGTCTCTCGAGGAGGGTCGGAGGCACTCGGGGACAGGCTTTGCGCACTCCGCCAACGTCCGGCGGCGCCGGTATGCGGCCGGGGGACGCGCGGAAGGCCCGTGTGTGTCCGGGGAGATTCTTCTTCCGGTTTATCGCACAAGTTTTCTCATTTTTCGAAGGAAAGGCAGGTGATTTTCCGTGTTGTTGTGGAAGCGAATCGCGGTGGGAGACAACGAGCGCGTGCTCGTATTCAACCGCAACCGGTTTTTGACGATTCTCGGGCCGGGTGAGTATGTGCTGTCGAACTGGCTGCGCTCGCTGCGCGAGGAGCGGTATTCCGTGAACTCGCCGGTGTTTGCCGGCGAGTGGACTGACTACCTGATGAAGGAGCGCCCCGAAATCGCCGCCCGCCATTTCGCGGTTGCCGAAACCGGCGACGCGCAGGTGGCCATTGTTTTCGTGGATGGAAAGCTGTTCCGCGTGATTCCGCCCGGAACCCGTGTCCTGTTCTGGAAGGGGTTCCGCGAGATGACGGTGGAACTGGTGGACGTCATGGAGAAGCCCGAGGTCGACAAGGACCGTACTCTTGCGCTGATGAAACTGGGGCGTGAATCTCTGGTGATGTTCACCGCCGTTGACGAGAACAAGGCGGGTCTTCTGTACCTGGACAACAGGTTTGTCCGTGTGCTCGAGCCCGGCACGCACGCCTTCTGGAGCGTGCGTGCGCCCCGGGTGGAGGCGATCGACCTGCGGCGTCAGACGCTGGAGGTCACGGGTCAGGAGTTGCTGACCAGGGACAAGGTCACCATTCGCGTGAACATCACGGCGGAGTACAAGGTCAGGGACCCGCTGAAGGCCGGGACGGAGGTGAAGAACTTCACGGAAACCCTGTATCGCCTGCTGCAGTTGGCGGTTCGCCAGACGCTGGGGAAGCGGACTTTGGACGAGATCCTGGCGGAGAAGGTGGACGTCGAGGAGCGGCAGGCCGCGGAGGTGCGCGAGCAGATGGCTGCCATCGGGGTGGAGGTGGGCGTGATCGCTCTGAAGGACATCATCCTGCCCGGAGAGATCCGCGAGATCCTCAACCAGGTGGTGGCGGCGGAGAAGCAGGCGCAGGCCAACCTGATCCGCCGGCGTGAGGAGACGGCGGCCACACGGTCGCTGTTGAACACGGCCAATCTGATGAAGGACAACCCGGTGCTGGTGCGGCTGAAGGAGTTGGAGACGCTGGAGCGGCTGACGGAGAAGGTGGGGCACCTGACGGTGCACGGCGGATTCGAGACGCTGCTCACGCGTTTGCTGCCTCCTGAGTAAACGCCCGCGGACTGAATGCCGGCAGGGCGGCGGCTTGACCCCCGCCGCCCTGTCGCGGTCGGCGCGTGGTGAACGCGTGGTGAACGCTGGCGCCGGCGGGATCACGGTGCTAGCATACGGCCATGTCAGGCACCACTCGACGAGGATTCCTCAAATCGGCTCCGCTGGCGGCTGCCGCGCCGGCTGCTGCTCCAGCCGCTGAAACTGCACCGGCGAAGAAGGCCTACCGCAGGGCGAAATTTTCACCAGAAGGCGCCCCGCGTAAGCTGAGCGAGAATTTGTATCTGTTCGAGGACACCTGCAATGTGTACGTCGTGCGTGACGGGAGCCGGTGTGTGCTGATCGACTTCGGATCGGGCAAGATACTCGATCATCTGCGCGGGCTGGGGATTACGCAAGTGGATTGGATCCTGCACACGCATCATCATCGCGATCAGTGCCAGGGCGATTATAAGGCAGTGGAACGCAGGATCCCGATTGCGGCGCCCGCGCATGAGCGGCACCTGTTCGAAGATGCGGAGAACTTCTGGCGCAACCGCCGTGTGTTTCACCTCTACTACGTCCGCAACGACTTCAACACCATCACGGAGAACATTCCCGTGGCGAGGCCGCTGGCGGACTATTCCACTTTCCGGTGGCAGAAGACGGATTTCTTCATTCTGCCCACCCCGGGGCACACGCTGGGCGCGGTGACGCTGCTGGCCGCCGTTGACGGGAAGAAGATCGCGTTTTCCGGCGACCTGATGTACGCGCCGGGGAAGATCCAGAATCTTCATGACACGCAGATCAACTACGGCGGAAGTGAAGGGATTGATCTCGGCATCTTCTCGCTTGCCCGGCTGCGGGAGCAGAAGCCGGAGATCGTCTGTCCCTCGCATGGCGAACCGCTTGCCGATCCGGACCAGGGCATCGGCGATACGATTCGCCGGCTGACGGATTACTACCGCTTCCAGACGGGCAGCGCGCCAAGCGAGGAGAACGCGCCCTATGCGGTGAGTCCGCACTTGCTGTGTCATTATCAGACTACATCATCTTTTTACGCGATTCTCAGCAACAGCGGAAAAGCGATGTTCATCGACTACGGCGCAGCCAGCGCCACGCATTTCAACGTGTTCGAACGCGCTACGGCGGTTACGGACCGCATCCGCTTCGTGGAGCACAGCATCGACCACCTGAAGCGCCACTACGGCGTGAAGCAGGTGGAGGTGGCGATGCCCAGCCACATGCACGACGACCACATGAACGGTTTTCCGCATCTCATCCGCCATCACGGAGCCAGGATCTGGTGCTACGAGAACATGGTGGACATCTTCGAGAACCCGCGGGGGCACAACCTGGGCTGCATTCTCGGCGAGCCGTTCCATGTGGACCGCGCGTTCCGGCACGGCGAGCGCTTCAAGTGGGAGGAATACGAATTCGAGATCACGCATTCGCCGGGGCATACGGAATACCAGATGGCGCTGTTCGTCACCATTGACGGCAGCAAGGTGGCATTCACCGGGGATGCGTTTTTCCCCAACCCGCGCAACGACGGGACGCTGCGCCACAACATCATCTTCCGCAACCACGTGGAGAACGACAGCCACCTCAAGTCCATCCACAACCTGATTGACCATGAGCCGGCGATGATTGCGCCGGGGCACGGGCGCGCTTATCCCGTGGATCGCGAGATCATGCTCGCCACGGAGCAGAAGTTCCGCAAGCAGCAGCAGTATTTCTTCGACCTGCTGCCGGAGGGCGAAGCGGACATTGGTCTCGATCCGAGCTGGGTGAAGCTGTATCCCTACCAAATGCTGCTTGCGCCGGGGAGCGTGCAGAAGGCGGAGGTGAGGGTGCGGAACTACCGCCCCCGCGCGATGAAGATCGAGGTGGCGATTATCGCGCCTTCGGAGTGGCGCATCGAGCCCGATGTGCTGTCGTTTGAGGTAGGCGCGCAGAGCCATGCGCATCAATCTTTCTCGATTACCGTTCCAAAGAGCTGGAACTCCCCGTCTCCGCGACTGGCGATTGCCGCCGACGTGCGCGCTGGGGGAAAATACCTCGGGCAGATCACGGAAGCTGTCGTCGACATGGCGCACAGCTAACCGCGCCCGAGGGGCTTATACAGCGAATCTGGCAGGATCGAAAAACGATTTTCGAAATGGTAGACTGCGCTCATGTCTCGCAATCTCGGATGGTTACTCGTCTGCGTCTGCTCGTGCGCTTACGCACAGTATGACGCCACGGTATTGGGGACGGTGAAGGATGCAACCGGCTCCATGGTTCCCAACAGTAGGGTCACCTTGTCGAACCTGCAAAATGGAACGCGGCAAAGCGCCGTTACGGACACGAACGGCCACTATGAGTTCCTGAAGGTGCGCCTGGGTGAATACACGCTCAAGGCGGAAGCCCCAGGCTTCAAGGTGACCACCTCGGACACTTTTGCGGTTACGGTCAACGCGGTACAGCGTGTGGACCTCACGCTGGAAGTGGGGCAGGTGAGTGAAAACATCACCGTGACCGGCGCGGCGGCGGCGCTCGAGACGGATTCGAGTAATCGCAGCCAGGTGATCACGAACCGCGAAATCGTCAACCTGCCGTTGAACGGGCGGTCTTATGCGGATCTGACGCTGCTTGTTCCCGGCGTGCGCAAGTCGATGATACAGAACCAGACGCTGTCGAGCCGCGAGGCCTCCTACAACGTCAACGGCCAGCGGGCTGAATCGAACAACTTCGTGCTCGATGGGGTGGACAACAACGCGTATGGAACGAGCAATCAGGGCTTCTCGAACCAGGTGGTGCAGATCACACCGGACGCGGTGGCGGAATACCGTGTCGAGACGAACAACTTCAGCGCGGAATACGGCCATGCCTCGGGGGCGGTGATCAACGTCGCGATGAAGAGCGGAACGAACCAGCTTCACGGATCGGCGTGGGAGTTCCTGCGAAACACGTCGCTCAACGCCGTGGGATTCTTCAAGCCGGTGGGCGGCAAGCCGGTGTATCAGCAGAATCAGTTCGGCGGATCGGCGGGGTTTGCCGTCAAGAAGGACAAGCTGTTTTTCTTTGGCGATTACGAGGGCCAGAGGCGCACCACCCGAACCCTACAATTCGCCACCCTGCCCACGGCGGAGCAGCAGGCGGGCAGGCTTGGCACGGCCGTGATGAACCCGCTCACCGGGGCGCTTTATTCCGACGGCGTCATCCCCGGGACGGTCAAGATGAAGTCCGCAATCAATATCCTGAACGCGCTGCCGCTGCCGAACCTGCCGGGCATCAGCAACAACTTCCAGTCGCTGCCGAAGGGAACGCTCACCGACGACAAAGGGGACTTCCGCATCGATTATTACGCGGGCAGCAAGCTGTCATTGTTTGCGCGGTACAGCCACCGGGTGGCAAACATATTCGATCCCGCGAACATTCCGGGCCCGGCGGGCGGCAACAACAACGGGAATGTGCATATCTTCAACCAGCAGGTGGTTCCCGGCCTTACCTACAGCTTCAATTCGAACACGGTGCTCGAGGCGCGGGCGGGGATCGGATGGACCGAGGGGGGCAAGACCCCGATTGGCCTGGGCGAGCCGAGCCTCTTGACGGACACGCCGAATCTTCCCACGGACAAACTCGTTGCGGGCTCGATGAACTCGCAATCGGTGCAGGGCTTTTCGCAATTCGGCCGGCAGACCAGCAATCCGCAGTTCCAGAACCCGTTTATCGTGAATCCCCGCGTGAGCCTGGCGAAGTTCCTGGGGCGGCACACGCTGAAGACGGGTTACGAAATGCTGAACCTTACCACAACCATTGATGACTTCAACCCGGCGTACGGAAATTTCAATTACACCGGACAGTTCAGCCGTCCGGCGGGCGCTCCCACCAGCACTGCGCTCTCGCAGGCGTATGGGTTGACGGACTTCTTCGTCGGCGCCCCGAGCCATTACGAATTGAACAATCTTGTGGTGGTGGATTACCGGCAGTACATGCATTTTCTCTACTTTCAGGACGATTGGAAAGTGAACAACCGGTTGACGCTGAACCTGGGGATGCGCTACGAATTCGCCTCGCCGCAGTGGGTGAGCGACA
>JADLBD010000035.1 GCA_020847975.1 Bryobacterales bacterium
GTTGGTTAACATAGGCGATAGTCTCTGGTGCCGATAAGGTGTGCTTGATCTGATTCTGGATGTTCACGCGCCAGTATGAGCGATTCCGATGAATTTGTCCAGTAAAAACTTACGGGTAAAGGGCAGGCCTAGCCTGACATGGCAATCCGCCAAGCCGGCATACGCTGGGGCCATCGCTGGGTCGCGCACAAGCGCGCGCTCAAAACACTCAATTGCGTTAAGAAGCGCCTGCGGCAGCCGTTTGGCCAAGAAGTGGCGGCCTTTGAGGTACAGCCTATAGGCCTCGATGTCCCGGGTGTATCCGGAGATGAAGCGGTCTTCCTGGCCACTACTCACCAGCGTCAGGCGCAACGCCTCGACGATTGCCCGGCAGGTTTCCTCCTCGATGTCCAACAGATCCTGCATCCGGCGGTCAAACTGTCGTGCCCAAAGGTGATACCCGTCGGAGGCTTTCACAAGCTGTGCGGAAATGCGTAGACGGTCACCCGATCGCCGCACGCTTCCCTCCAAGACTAGTTCCACGCCGAGTTGTTTGCCTACCATCCGGATGTCAGCCGGTTTCCCTTTGAAATGGAACGCAGAAGTGCGGGCCACTACCAGCAACGACTCGATCTGGCTGAGCGCCGTGGTCAACTCTTCGCTGAGCCCATCGCTCAGCACCTCCGTTTCCTGGTCGCCACTCAGGTTTACGAAGGGCAGCACGGCTAACGAGATTGCGGTGGCCTTCAGCGCTGTCACCGGTTGAGGACTCGCTGTGTTGCGTCCTGCCTGGAGGTCCGGGCGACCAGACCACCACTGCTCCAGTTCCAGTTTGGACGTGAACACCGAACTTAGCCTGGCATGGCGGTGACGGTGTACAGGGAGATCTTCTTCCTTCTCCCATCGCTGTACAGTGCGAACCGAGACGCCGAACCACGCGGCGATATCCTTCCAGGAGCTGAGCCGATCGATAGAATCGTTTCCAGACATTGTGCTTACGTCATCGCGACACGCACGACACGGACGACAATCAGCGTCGCGCCTCTTCGATGCGCAGATTGTCGCTTGTCCGACCTGACGGCCGCCCTTACATTATGATGCAGGAGGTTGTGATGCAGAGAAAAGGAATGTCAGTGGCACTTGTCGCAGTCATGCTTCTGGTACTGCCAAATGGGTCGATGGCCCAGAACGCCAGACCCTGCTCGTTGGAGGGAAGTTGGCTTCAGAAGTACGCGGAACCGCCGGGAATGGAGCCGTTGCTGTTCGTCGAATCGCTGGCCCTCCTCGACCCGGCAGGGCAACAGTTGGGCTATCGAGGCACTGCTCCCAACCCTCTTCGCTGGACCCCATTTGCACCCGATGTGGACGTTGCGGGCGATGCGGTCGGGATCTTCGTCCGAACCGGCCCCAGAACATATCGTTACACGATCACTGCACAAGGAGCAGAGGCGCCACCGAAAGGGACGCCGGCCCGCGGGCAAATCCAGGTTTTCTGGGTCCACAGCGGCGTGGCCACATGTGTCGACGACAATACAGTGGAGTATGAAGGCACGTGGGCCATCTTCAGCGCCATCGACGTTCCGGCAATGGGGATTAGTAACCAGGACAGGGACCGGGATGGGTTCCCGGACGCGGGTGAACGCCCCATCGTGGTCGTCCCTTCGCACCTTCTGTCGAAGCGTGTACAACTGCGGGAACCGTACCCGCTGGTACCGTAGACCAGCCACGTTCGGGAGCCAGGCGCCGACCAGGTCGAAGGCTGCGCCCACAGGCAACGGCTTCTGAAAGCGCCTGTTCTCGTGGTCAACCGCAGAAACGCGAGGAGATCCAAGGCAGATCCACGGCTTCCGCCCCCGAAACGGCAGCCCAACCATGATTTTGCCTTGTGATGGTCCGGAGAACCTGGTTGACCGCATAGATCAGTAGATTGACATCAACGACGATCGTTTGCGCAGAGAATATGCTGTCATGATGCCAGGGAGGGCGGGTTCGGAATGAGCGCGCTGCACGATGCGGCCGGGCTGAAGGGCGCAGATCCGGCGGCAGGGCGGTCAATGGAGAAAACCCGGACGGATGATGGGAATTTCGGCGTGCATCTCGCGGACGATCCTGCCGCGCATGTTTCCGAGGCCGCCCCAATCGTAACGCCGGTTCAGATCGACGGTGGCCACGGCCGCGCTCGCCTGTTCGGCAGCCACCGCGAGCGACTCTCCCTTGGGGTCCATGATGAGGGAGGGGTTGGCGTAATTCGAAGCGGCGAGGAAGACGCGGTTCTCCATGGCTCGTGCCCGCATCAACGTTTCCGTAGCGGCCCAGATGGGCACCAGAATGATCTCCGCGCCGCCGAGAGCGAGTCCTCGGGCGGGGTCCGGGAATTCGGTGTCCCAACAGATCATCATGCCGACTTTTCCGAAGTCGGTTTGGAAGACAGGGTAGGAACTGCCCGGCGTGATTCCTTCTTCGATTTCCGTGTAGGGCAGATGGGTTTTCCTGTACTTGCCTATGAGGCGGCCCTGGCGGTCAATCAGGACCGCGGTGTTATAGATGGCAGCGCCTTCGCGTTCGGTGAGTCCGGCCACGATGTAGGAGTGTCTGGCACGCGCCGCCGCTCCGAGTTGTTGGGTGCTGGGACCGGGGACCGGTTCGGCGGCGTCCGCCATCGGTCCGCGCATCCCGGCCCAGGTCAGCGATTCGCCGAAGACGATGACGTCCGTCTTGCCCGGCACAGCACGGTCCAGGACCTCGATGGCGCGGCGCACGGCTTCCTTTCCGGAACCAGCTCCGCGCGGTTCGAACTTCACAGCCGCGACCGTGACATTGCGCGGCGGGGGCGGCGGGATCTCATCGAAGGAGATATCGTCCCACCAGACTGTGGCCTGCGGGGCGTTGGCGAGCAGCAGTTGGATTCGCACCCGGGAGGCGCCGGGATTGGCCGGAGCGTCGGCCGTGAGGCGCGTCCACCCATCGCGCACTGACACAGAGGCTGGGAATTCCGGCGGGCCGGAGCGCTTGCCACCGGCGGTTTCCCATCGCAGCCTGGCGAGAACCTGGACCGGCTCGTAGGTGACGCCCTCGGTCTTGTACCAGGCGGTGAAGCGATACCATTTCCCCGGCTGAACGCCTTCCACGAGGTAATCCCATCCGCCGTGTACCGCCGGATTGCTGTTGCCGCTCAGGGCCAGGGAGGCGGGGCCGGTCCGGTACCGCGTGACATCGAGGAAAGCCCGCGGGGAAATCTCCGGGCGGGGGGCCCAGACGGTCCAACCGGGAGGCAATCCGTTCTTACCCGCCTCGAAGCCAGCCAGGCGGATGTGCACACCGGCGTCCACGGGGGGCCCTGCCAGACAGCAGGTTGCGGAAAGAAGGATCAGAAGCGATCGCATCACAAGGACTCCTCTCTGTGGTTACTCTACACGATATTCAACGCGCGGGCGCGCCCAGGAAGCCTTCGCTGAAGAAGACCGGCTTGTAGCCGCGCCGGGTTACCCAGGCGATCGCCGTCTCGACGCGCCGGCGGTAATCGGGCTCATAAGCGACGTAATCGGGATAGAAAAATTGCTCATGAATCATCAGTTCGATAATCTCGGCCTGGTGGGGATCGCGGGCGATCTTTTCGAGTTGCGGCACGATCTGGGCGAGGGGGACGGAATTGATGACCATATCGTGCCGCACGAAGACGATATCTTCTTTCATGTCCTTCCAATAATCGCGGCCTGTCATATATCTCCATTGAGACAGGGGAAGGTAGTAACTGACGAGGGGCGAATCGCCGGTGAGCGGGCCGTCTCCGGCTCCCTGCGCCCGGAAATAACCCGCCATCGTCCTGATTCCCTGTGCCCGCAGCGCACGCGCGCCCGCCAGGGTGGTTGCGCCGTAGTGGACCGTCGTCACATCGCTCATCAATTCCCTGCCGGCGAAGCGCTCGATTTCCTGGTTCACGAGGCGGTTGTCCCGCCCGATTTGTTCCGCGGAAGCATGCTGGTAAGGCTGCGCGGGGTCGTTGGCGCGGGCATGAAAAGAGAGCCGGATCCAATCCGCGTTTGCCTGCCATTCGGGTTTGAAGGTATCGGGCATTTCGGACAGGTTGAAGCCTGGGGTTTCGTAATAAATATTGAAGTGAACTTTGGCTCCGTACTTCCGGTGCATCTCGCGCCAGAAGGCGAGGTAGGCATTATCGAAGATTGAGCGATAGGCGCCTGCGTGCCGCGCGATGTCTTTCAACCACAGAATGTTGTCGTCGGTGGACATGCGATAGCGCGGGTAGGAGTAGCGGTCCCAGAGGACGGTAATCTGCTGACGCTGGCCGCGAGGGCCTTGGAGACTGATTTTGGTTTGCGGAGCACGCAGTATGAGTGATGTCTCGAATTTGCCGCCGCGCACCGGGACACGAATGCCGTTGACGCGAACGGAAGCGCCAAGACGGCTATAGCCGCGGACGGCGATTTTGAGTCCATCGGCAGCGGCCTCTACATCGTGCCGGTTGAGAATGGCTCCATCCACGGGTTCCGTGACGGCGAGAGGCGGATCGGGCTCCCAGGGCATGCGTTGGGAGCGGAAAGGCGCGGACAGCTTGTATAGGGTTTGCGATTCGGCGCCGCAGACATAGAGGCTCCGCATATCGGGCAGGCCTCCGAATGCGAGGTCAGTCAGACGGCGGTCGGGAATGGGATAGGAGGCGGCGGTATCGCCGTTGGTGTCGAGTACCGTCACGACGCCAGCGCCATCGCGCGCGATGTAGAGTCTGCCCTTTTCGTTGAGCGCCATGCCGGAGGGTTCGCCCTCGCCGGTCAACGCGGCGAAGAGCGTGGGACGTTTTCCATTGGAGGTGAATTTCCAGATCTTGCCGGCGCGCCCGGCCACGAGGATCGCGCGGCCATCGGCGGCGGCCGCAATGCCGGTTGGCTGGGGCACATCGCGTGAGAACTCCGCCGTCCTGCCTCCGGCGTCGACGCGGTAGACACGGGAATCCTGGGTATCGGTGAAATAGAATGCGCCGTCAGAAGAGGCGGCGATATGCGCCGGGGTGAACGGCTTGCCGTTGCAGCGATCCGTGAAGACCGAAACCTCGCCCCACGGCGTGACTTTCAGAATGGCTTTGCGGCCGCGATCGGCAACGTACAAGCTGCCGTCGATGCCGAAGGCCATGCCGGCAGGATTTCCGCCGGTATTCGCCAACGGATCGGCCACATTACGTCTGAGGACCTGGGTGATGCCGCCACTGGCATAAGCGACGAAGGGGCTTGCCTGCGAACTGGAGGCGATGCCTTGAAGCGCGGCACTGGCATGCAGTACAGCAACTGCCGCGTTACTTTCCGCGGCCAGTGCGGTGAAGGCGACAAGGAAGAACGCAAGAACCGGTAGCATGAGGAGTTTTGCACACACTCCTATTTCGGAAACGGCGGGTCCGGGGTTTGCGCCTTCTCTCTTTTCGGGACGATGCTGACAGCGGCCAGAATGATCGCGTTGCTCGGGATAAGTTTCCCCGATGAATTCCGGAAGCCGTCGGAGCCGTTCAACCGAATCGCCTTGACTATCTTGCCGGGCCGCGTATTGGTCCACTCGAATGCGTAGAGTTTCACACCTCCGCCGGCATCCACGGTGTCGGCGCGGTACACGACGCCGTGAGGATTCTTCCAATCGAGGATGTTCCAGCGGTACCGCAGCGGAACGGTGGTGACAAAGCCATCTTCGAATTCGATTTCGTACCAGCCCGCCAGGTCGGCGGAATCCTCGAAGGCAAAAACCCGGTTGTAGCCCTGAGCCGAAGCGGCCGGGTGGAGCAGCGCATGAAGGAAAACGATGCTGGACGCATCACGCCCGATGGGTATGGCTTGGGAACGTAGAGGGTAGGGGGTGTCACCGCTTCCGCGGCTGCCAGCCACCACGAAGGGCGCCTGGGAGGAAGCATCGGCCAGATCGAATACCAGGCGTCCGCGGCTTAAGCGGCCCGCTTTCCAGGCAGGCTTCATGGCGGCCACGTTTGCGGGGAACGCGGCGCTGATGTCCACGGGCACGACGGGGTCGATGGCGCTGGGCGGGGTCTCGGCGCTGAGGCGGGCGCGGATCTGGGGCATCCACTCTGTCAGGACGCGAGCCTGTTCCGCCTCGCCGCGTTCGCGGCCGGTCCAGAGCATTTCGCCGCAGATGGCGAAATCGGCGATGCGGTCCTTGCCGAAGTTGAACTCCGTTGTAGCCACCCACGCCGAAGGTTCGCCGCCGATGATCCTGGCGGATGCCGCGATGCGTTCATCGAAGTTCCGGAGCGAGGGAAACATGTTCGCGTAGAGGGACTCGAAACCCCATGCGCTCAGCCGCTGTTCATTGGTTACGGGGGCGACCTTGGGGTCCGCCGTGTAGCCCCAGACCCAGTTGAACATGAGGATGTCCTTGGGGATCAGCTTCAGGACCTGCCCGGGTGAAAGCGCGCCGGGGATGTTGTACTCGAAGCCGCGGGCGGAGCGTTTGTGGAACTTGACGCCGCGGACGTTCTCGAGCAGGTAGTCGGCCCAGATGGCCATGCGGATGCCTTTGGCGGTGAGGTACTCGTGAATCCTGTTTACGTCCTGGGCGAAGACTTCGCGCGGATCTTTGTCGCGGCAGCGCGGGCAGACACCCCAGGGCATGCGCCACTCGTCGTGGCCGGCCTGAATCATCTTCGGATGCATGACGTCGATGTACTCGTCATAAACATCGAAGAGGAGTTTGTAAACCGCGGGCAGGGAAGGGCAGTATGTATCCGGCCACTCTTCCTGCGGAATCTCCGCCAGTTCCCGGTGCCGGGTAAGTAGATAGTAACTATGGCTGAGGGATGGAAGCTCGGGGATGACCTCGATGTAGTTGGACTCCGCCCAGCGCACTAATTCGGCCACTTCGTGCTTCTCGAGGATTCCGCCGTCGGCGGTGTCAGTGTGGACGGAGTTGTTGCTATGGCCCCACAGGGCGGGCGGTTCGTTGAGGCGCCTGAGTTGCAGGTCACGCGCGAGATCGAGCCAGCCGGCGTTGAGTTCCGGATGCCGGTCCAGACGCATGGCCGCGTTCATTTCGAGGATGAGCCTGTTGAACTTGAAGAGCGCCATGTAGTCGCGCACAAAGCGCTTGAAGAAGCCGATGTGGTCCCGGCCGGGGAGGTAGATTTTGATGCCCCGGAAGGGCATCCTCGGCCAGTCGCGAATCGTGACGCCGGGAATGCTCACCGCGCTGTCTTCCGATGCTATGAGTTGCCGGAGGGATTGCAGGCCGTAGAAAGCTCCACGCTCATCGCTACCGGCAATCACGACAGCATCGGACGAGGCACTCAATAGATAACCCTCCGGGCCGGGATTGGATGGGTTCACCGCGAGGCGGTGCGCGGCAAGCCACGCTTTGACGAGCGGGTTGGCGCTGGATCCCATGAGGATGAAGCGGCGTCCCTGAGGCAGGCGGCTCACGGATTCCCGGGTTATGGCGATCCCGTGGCTCCCGCTGAACTCAGCGGCCAGGAGGCGGGCGAGACGAAGGTCCGCCTCGGAGGAGTTCGCGGGGACGAGGATCGGGACATCGCCGGTCACGGGGAAAGCGGACCCGGAGGCGGACATCTCGCGGGGCTCGGGGAAGACCCGGGGAGCGCCCGCAACCGGGAGGGAAAGCAGCGGCAGCCACAGCGAGAGTATCAGTTTTAGACTTGTTCTCATAATTAATCCTGCGCCCGGCTGCCCGGCAGTTGGGAGTTTCCTTTGGGACTGTTTACCATTGCACCCGCAGGGCCAGTTTCATCACGCGGGTATTTGAGTAATCCCCTAGAGAGCCGGTGTTGGGACCGCCGTCATCGGTGATGACACCCGCCTGGCCGGAGGTAATGCTCACGTTCGGATTGTTCCAGTTCGGGTGATTGAACACGTTGGTGGCGTGTAAGTCCACTCGCAACCGTGGAACGCGGGGATTGTCGGAAAAGCTGAACCACTTTTGCAGACTGGCATGCCAGACATTAGTGCCTGGTCCGAACACCAGGCCGCGGGAGGAATTGCCGAATCTGCCGGTGGGGGGCGCCGCGAACGCGGCCGGGTCGAACCACCGCCTGACGTTGGGGTCAGCGATGTTCGGGTTGCCGACGACATCCGGCCGGATCGTCACCAGGGGACGGTTGGCTGAAGTGGTATAGGCAATACCCGCGGGATCCGGGATCGTCACCGTGGGGGTGAGGAATTGGCCGGTCTGCATCAGGGTGATGGTGGAGATCTGCCACCCGCCGATGACGGTATTGACGGGCCGTGGGATATCGGACAGCAACTTCCGCCCCCGACCGACAGGCAGTTCGTAAACCAGCGTATTGGCAAAGCGCGCCGTGGGGATGCTCTGGTTGACGCCGCGCTCGCGGCTCAGGTCAAAGGGGTTCTCCGGCGAGACGTTGTTGCCGATATCGCGCGCCCAGGTGAAACTCGAATTCAATTGCAGACCGGAGGCCATGCTTCGCCGGACCTCGAGGCTAAGGGCGTTGTAATTGTGATTTGCCCCATTGATGGTGTAAGTGATACCGGGATAGTTCGGGAACGGCCGCGGTTTGTTAATGAAAAGCTGGCCATCCACGGCCGGGGAGTTAAAGTTATACCCGAACAATATCTGCCGCCCGAAGGTGCCGACGTAGGAAGCGCGCCAGCCGAAACCCCATCGCTGGTGCTCGATGGTCAGACTTACCTGCTGGGTGTAAGGTATCTTGATGTTCGGATTGATCGCCGACGGGAGGCCAACGGTTTTGGGGCCGCTCGCGGCGGCGGCGGGAAAGACCTGCGGCAGAACCAGACTGGGTGATGGTGTGGTGTTTGTGAAGGTAGGTATGGCAATGCTGAATGGCACGTTGGCGGCGGTGGGTTGGGAAGCGATGGAGTTGTAGTAGATTCCATAGCCGCCGCGGAAAACGGTGTTGTTGCCGAAAGGCCGCCAGGCGATGCCGATGCGCGGGGCGAAATTGTTCTTGTCACCGTTGATCAGGCTGTTCGGCAGGCCCGCTGTGTTGGCGGTGATTATCGGGACATAAGAGGCCGGCATGAGCGGGGAAATCTTCGATTGCGAGCCTTCCGGCACAACGATGCTGCCTCGGGAGGGGTCAAAGATGGATAGCAGCCCGTTTGCCTCGGTCCACGCGCCTGCGTATTCATAGCGCAGCCCTAGATCGAGAGTCAGCCGGGACGATATCTTCCAGTTATCCGTGATGTAAATCGACTCGGCCCACCGGCGCAACGCGACAGTAAGAGGGGCGGCGTTAATGGTGGCGCTGGTGGGGACGCCGAACAGGAAATCCGCATAGGCGGACCCGCTGTTCGAAATGCCGGCCACTTTAGTGTAGGTGTTTGCAAAGGTGACGCAGCCGAACAGGCATGTGCCGGCGCTTGTCTGTGTCGGGAAGTACCGGCCTATTACGCCGCCGAACTTGATGCCGTGTTTACCGTGGAAATAGCTGACCTGGTCCTGGAAGTGTTGCGCCTTGGGCCCGCCGCGATTCGCCGAGATCTGGCTCAACCCCTGAACGGGGAGACCGACGAAGCTGACATTCAGTAGGCCGCCCACGCTCGGCAGGTCCGGTGACAGGCCCTGAAGCCCGAGAGCTGCCACCTGTTGCGGGCCGTTGACGGGTCCCTCGAAATTGTTGAGGTCGGAAGCGTGGCTGAACCTGAGTTCATTGAGCAGGGTGGGCCGGAATGTATGGGAGTAGGTGAGGTTCAAAACCTTCATCTGGCGAAGTTGTTTGCGGGTTCCAAATGTCGGAAGATTACCTTCGAGGTTCCATACTCTGAACTGGTCCACCACGTAAGTGGCGTATGCGTAATCCTTGCCTCCGAACCGCTGGTCCAGGCGCATCATGGGGCTCGTGTCGGGCCAGAACGGCTGGGATACAGTCTGGTTGAAATTGGGGGACAGGGCTGAATCGGTATTGCCGAAGTTGGGCAGCGGGTAAAATCTCTCCTGAATCAACTTCGCAACCGGGCTGATGGCCGACGCCGGAATCCGGCCATCCATGTAGACAGCGTCCGTCAACGGATTCCGGATGGGCGTTCCAAAACTGCCGCTGCGCATTGCCTGCGTCGGTACGGTGGTGAAAAAGGTTCTGCCAGTGGGCCCACCTGTTGTGATTTGCGCGTTGATGAGAAAGAAGGTTCGATTCCTGCCATTGTAGATCTTGGGAATATAGACGGGGCCGCCGACATTGAAGCCCAGCATGTGAGAAACTCCCGAGGCCCTTTCGGTGGCAAAGACACTCCGCGCGTTGAACATGGAGGTGGAGTAGTAATCGAAGGCTGAGCCATGTAAATCATTGGTGCCGGACTTGCCCACGACACCGATCTGGGCCATGGATCCATACTCGGCGGAGTTATTGACATAATCCATTTTTACTTCCTGGATCCATTCGAGGTTCAGGATGTTACCGAAACTTCCGCCCTGCCCGTTGTCGCCAATAGCGCCGTCGTAAGACCAGCTTGCCTCGCCGTTCCCGCCGCCGGCGAATGAGATGGTGGTGGTCCCCTTGGGCACGGCGAACATGGACGAAATGGAGAAGAATCCATAGGGAGAGCTGGCCTGAGCCCTGAGAGGGAGTGAGTTGTAGTCGCGTGCGGTGCGTGTTGAGCTGATCTTGGCGGTATCGGTTTCGATAAGGCTGGGCGCGGCGGAGACTTCAATGCTCTGCCGCGCGGAGGCTACCTGAAGGGTGAGGTCCACGCGGCGGAGTTGGCGCACCAACAGCGATATGCCATCCACGGTAATATCGCTGAAACCAGCGGCTTTCGCCTCGAGACGGTAATCGCCTTCGCGAAGGTTCGCGAGGGTGTAGACACCTGCCTCATTGGTCCTGGCCGATGCTGTGAGGTTGGTGGTCAGATGGGTGGCAGTGACGGCGACACCGGGCACCGTGGCGCCGGTGGAATCCGTGACCGTACCTGTGATGGTTGCAAAGGTGGATTGCGCGGGTAAGCGAAGCGCGCCCAGAAGCAGAGTGATTCCAACTGTAAATCCCAGCACGTGGCGAGTGCCCATGACATCCTCCCCGATGCGAGCAAAATTGAGAAGCAGATGTAGCTTCAGAGGATTGTGACGCCGGGCCGCGTCGAATTCTATAAGAAAGTACGCAATGACTATGAGAATCGGAGCACCCCGGGATGGCCCGCCGTATGCTCATCTTGCAAGAATTATTGCCGCGATTGCGATAGAACGCGGGGCCCGGGACCGCTCACAATCGAAACTGCCCTGCGGACACACCACCAGTACCGGGCCAAACCGAGGCCGCGCCATCCCGGCCTCCCGAGGAATGGGGCATTGGCATATGATTATCCTGTCAGCTCACCTATGGCTTGGGAGTGGCAGGATCGGGATACGGTAGTGGCGCCGCAGATCAACGCCGAGGGTCTGCATGTCTACCCCTTCGATCCGCTGCTGCCCCTGGACGTCCTGTTCTTTCGCTATCACGGATATCCGCAATGCCGCAGCACCCGCCACGACTATTTCGAAGTGTTCTATCTGAAATCGGGTGAGATCCTGCTGGAGGTGCAGAGCAGACAGATCCTCATGCGCGCGGACGACCTGCTGGTGATGGGCAGCAACCTGATGCATCGGATACTCGAATACCGGGGGGCGCGGTGCAGTTCGGTGATGACCGTATTTCTACCGGAGTTGATTCGCAATGACTCTCCCGCCGAGGCAGCGGAGTACCTGATGCCGTTCCTGGCCCAGGACGAGTCCTTTCCTCTCGTGATTCCTTCTGAGACGGGCGTGCCGGCCCGGGTGATGCGCCTGATGGTGCAGATCCATAATGAACTGGCGGCGCGCGACAGGTTGAGTGTGTTGGCCGCCAAGACCTGCCTGAAGACCCTGCTTCTTCTCATTGCCAGGCATTATCCCGCGCAACCGGGCGGCCGGCGGATCTTCGCATGGAAGCAACGCGACCTCGCGCGATTGCGGCCGTTGTTCGAGTATCTGGACGGTCATTATGCCGAACCGGTCACGCTGGTGGAAGCAGCCCGGATCGTTCACATAAGTAAGCCGAGTTTCGTGCGCTTCTTCAAGCGGGTTACGGGCCAGTCGTTCATCGCGTACCTGAACCAGTTCCGGGTGGCGAAGGCGCAGGAACTGCTTGCTGCGAGCGGCAAGTCCATCGCGGAGATCGGCCAGGAAGTGGGGTTTTGCGACCAGAGCTATTTCGGCGCGCTGTTCCGGCGGATGGTGCATCTGAGCCCCAAGGAATACAGGGTCCGCCTGGACGCGGGCGCCCCGCGGGTGACGGGACTTGCCGGCAAGCGGCCGCGGAATAAGTGAATGACCGCAGAGGGTGCAGGATACGAATTATGCAATGTAAGTGTTGGTTATTAGTGGGCGTGTTGTCGCTCGGAACCGCCGGGGCTGAGAACTTCACCAGGGGCGCATCCGCCGCGCGGCAGTTCGGCGTGCATGAGATCGAGTTGCGGCAACGGCCGGGCGGGGGCAATCCTTTTGCGGCGGCCAGTACAGTGAAGTTCACGGCCCCCTCGGGCCGCGAGACGGCGGTCAAGGCCTTTTACGATGGCGGGGAGACGTGGCGGGCTCGAGTCTACGTCAGCGAAAGCGGCCAGTGGCGCTGGCAATCGTCCACGGGAGAGAATGGCGTCTTCCGGGCTACTTCGTCGGCATTGCCCGGGATGCTGCGACGGCACCGGGACAATCCCCGGCAGTGGATGACGGAGAACGGCCGGTGGTTCCTGAACCTCTCCGATACCTCCTACTTTCTCTTTCTCGCCGATCACAAGGAATGGCAGCGCTATGTCCGTGAAGACTTCGCGTTGGGAATCACCTCCCTCCGCGCGACGGCGATTCCGGCGAAGGACTTCGGCTCCCGGCCGCCTCAGAGCGAGTGGGACGCATACTGCGCGGATGCGGACTGCACCCGTCCGCGTTTGGAGAATTTCCAGACCACGGATGCGCGGCTCGAATGGATGCTGAACAACTATCCCGAGATGTACGTGCAGATGATCCTGTTCCCGCGCGGTTCCCTGTATGCCCGGGACGAAGCGGTGTGGGCGAAATTCTCCGGCGGCGCAAAGAAGCTTCTTATGGAATACATGCTGGCGCGGTTCGCCGCCTACCCGCAGCTTTATTGGCTGGTAGTGAACGACACGCACTACGGCCCGAAGTTTCCGAACAATAATGCGATGGCATCGGAGGTGGGTGAGTACTTCGCGAAACACGACCCATGGGGTCACCTGCTCTCGACGGGTCCGGTCCGCTTCATGACTTTCCCGTTCCGCGGCGCCGCATGGGTGAGTTACTACCACATCGAAGACGCTTTTCAACTGGGGGCCGATAAGGTGGAGCAGTATCGTGCCGATCCCATGCACGTTTTTTTGGGAGAGGATCGTTATGAACAGGACCGGGGGCGCGTCGATCCGAGGAATCCGGTCTATTACTACCGGTGTTTGTTCTGGTCGTGGTTGTTAGCGGGCGGATCCGCGAATTATGGCGGCCGCTGGGAGCGAACAGAACCCTACAGTGAAACCGGATCGAAGCCGTACAGGAACAGCTATGGGGACGCAAATCCGGACCACCGGACTTACTTCCAGGGGCTGAAGGGGCTGGATTCGGTCATTTACATCAAGAAATTCTTTGCGGAGCGGCAACTGGACCTGGCGGGCTTTGAGCCGAAGGATGGACTCGTGCCGAGTTCTGGCGGGGGAACGGGCCAACCGCGGCCCAAACTGACCCACCGCGGAGGACGAGAGTACCTGGTGTACGACCCCAACGCCGCGGTTGGCGGCATGGATGCGGCGCCGGACACTTCGAGGACGGCACGGTTCAAAGTGGACTTGACGGGCGTGAAGGGGACATTTCGGGTGGAATGGTATCGTCCAGCGGACGGCGCCGCCGAAGCCGGTGAAGAGGTGATGGGCGGAGCGGCAATTGAATTCGTTGCGCCATGGAAGGGTTGCGATGTGATTTTGTACCTCAGAACCCGTTAGGATGAGCCGGGTGACCAACAAGCACTACGACTCGACTCCATAGAAACTCTCGAGACCCGGCACGCTCCGCCCTGACATTGCCGGCGGCGGGGTCACAGGGCCCGACGGCGGGCGCATACGCCCGAAGAATTGCATTGCGGCCTCGACATTCTGCCGGCGCACCTCCTCGTTGGGTTCGAGCGACCAATTGCCGCGTTCCGCCATGTTGCCGATACAGAGGCCGTCGCTTCGCGGATTGATGCCGGCGTTCACGTTGCTGTCCGGCATGCGGCCTGAAGCCCGATAACGCACCTCGGGCTGCGGGATGCAATGCGTGAGCTGGCCGCGGACCGGCACCAGCTCCTGGTCATTGAAAAGCGTCTTCGATCCGAGGCCCGTGCAATTGATGAGGACAGGTTCAGCCAGCAGCATCAGATCGCGCGGGGTGTCGAATGTGCGGATGACGATCTTGCCGCCGAACAGGATGAAATCGCGGACGAGCGCCTCGAGGTAGATGGACGGCTCGATGGCGAGGGCGGCGGTGCGAACGGCGTAGCGGGCGGGGAATGGATGCTCGCCGGGTCCGAAAATCTCGCGGCCACGGCCTGGATTGAGATGGCTGGGCAGCAGATCGTTACCGGGAATGCCGCCCGTGCCACGGGTCTGGGGCGCCTGCGGATCGTCGGTGGCGTTGTAGCTGTCAATCCAGTAGACGCCGTATCCGG
The DNA here is from genome assembly GCA_020847975.1 of Bryobacterales bacterium. Taxonomy (GTDB): domain Bacteria; phylum Acidobacteriota; class Terriglobia; order Bryobacterales; family Bryobacteraceae; genus CADEFT01. The sequence goes on from JADLBD010000035.1 coordinate 14,636, forward strand.
GCGCTCCAGCGAGCAGTTGGAGCTCGGCGTAGGAAAGTTCCGCGGCACGGCGGAATTGTGCATCCCAAGCGGGCGTGCGCCGGCCGGGCTCGACGAGTCCGGCGGTGGGGGTGAACCCGGCCAAGGACATGTTCGAGGTGGTGTTGGGCGGGATGGAGGCAGCGTAGATGGTGACCTGAAAGCCACGGCGCTGGAGTTGGCGGGCGGCGGTGAGGCCTGGGGAGCCGCATCCCAGCACGGCGGCGCGGCGCACGCCGCCGGCGGGCATTCCGCGCTCGAGGGCCATTTCGGCCGCCATCAGGCCGCAGCCCCAGGCGAGCGACATGCCTGCTCCGCCGAACCCATAGTTGTGGATCACAGTCTTCCCGTCGAACTTCTCGGGCCGGAGCACGAAGCCGGAATCACGATGGGGCCGCAGGCCGATGGTGGTTCGGATGACGCGATCCCAGGAGATCCGGGGGAGCGCCAGATTGGGTAGAGGGCTGCGGGAGGTGGGCGGCGGCGGCCCCGCCGCGACGGGGAGCTTTCGCGTCGCGCATCCGGAGGTGACGCCGATGGCCGCGAAGCCCGCTGCTAGAAATTCTCGTCTTCGCATATTCGTCCTCGACTCGAGACCGGCTGCGAAGGCGATGCCGGCAGCCGGGATGACGCTGGCGTTGGGATAGTAGCGGGAATTGGACCGCAAGTCAATCCCAAGCGAGAACGTCTTCTACCTGGATGAAGGATTGGTCTTGCGCTCCTGGACCCAGCGGTGAAAGTCGGCTTCCATTGCCGGGCTCCAGCGGCTGTCGATCTGGCCGGGAGTGTATTTGCCCTGGCGCAGCATGAGGTGGCCCCATTCATCGCGCAAGTGGATATCCTCCGCGGTAATGACGATCTTTTCGGCAAGTTGTGGAGGAATGAAGGTAACGCCCTCGGGATCTCCGAGGACCACGTCTCCGGGCATGATGGTGGCGTTGTCGATCCGAATCGGGACATTGATTCCCATCAGCATGCTGTTCTCGAATACGCCGGGATCGGCGAAGCGGTAATATCCCTGAAAGCCGTCGATCTTCCGGATGCCGGTCAGATCGCGAATGCCGCCGTTGAGTACGACTCCGTTCCTGCTTTTGGTGAAAATCGAGGTGGCCAGATTATCGCCGATGACAATGATTTTTCCGTACAGATCGGCGACGAAGATGTCACCGGGCTGAAGCGTGTCGATGACCCAGGATTGCTGTCCCGGACCGATGCGTCCTTCGCTCGCGGCATGACGATTGATCACGGCATTGGTGTCGGGGCGCAGGGGCATGAAGCGCGCAGTAACGGCGCGGCCGACGAGGCGGTTGCCGGAACTGTTGAACTGTTTCCATCCGCCCGTGAACTGATTGTGGAAAGTAGCTTCGCGCAGCACGCCCCAGGCTTCCTCCGCGCTGACGGTTTTCATACGATCGAGGACGGAGTCAGGCACCTTGGGGCGGCCATCGTCAAAACGAGCGCCTTGCCAGGCGCGGGTGAAATCGACTCTCTGCTCGCGGGTAAACAATCCGAGTTGGGCACTGGCGGCTCCGGGGAAGATCAGGAAAATGGTCGCTGCAACGGTGGTTTGATAAACGGCTGGCATGATGTACCTATACACTGTTTCATTGGCCGGCGGCGGCCAGGTTTTCATACACTCGCCGCGCCTGGTCGAATTGAGTGAACACATGGTTCTTTTCGCGCTCGGATCTCCACCACGGCCACTGTTCGGCCGTGGCCCGAAGCTTGTCGATCCAGCGGATGAAATATTGCGCCGAGACGGCGTCGCGGATCTTACCGTCTCCCACGTAGACGCGAATGGCATTGGTGACGGCGAGTGGATACTCAGAATCGATGACTGCGTCCGGAGGACCCTCGGCGGATAGCGAAAACCAGCGGCTTGCCTTGACGGGCAATTCTTCGCGGAAGCGCGTTCCCGTGCGTCCGGGATGGAGCGGGATTTCCTTGAGCACGCCCTGGTTTGAGTGAATGACGACTTTGGACAGCGGCGTAATGGAATGTACGGTTCCTTCGAGCAGCACTGTGCCGCCCGATTGAGGCAGGCGGATCACCTCACCGGGAAGGCGGCCGTTGATACGGAATTCGAGAAGCGGCCCGCTGCTTGCGTAGGTATGTCCTTTTCGAAGCGCAGCCAGCCAGTTCTCGAGAGTGAAGGGACCATCGAGGTGGGCGTAGGTGCGAAAGGCGCCCAACATGCGGTAGTGGTGCAGATTTGTAATGGAATCCTCGCCGCCGACAGGAGTGAGCGCGAGGTCGTTGTTCAACAGATGATGCCAGACGTCGAGTTGCGCGTGTCCGGAGTAGGACCACTCGAGGGCGTCGAGCACTCCGAGGGCGGCATCCACCGGCAGCGCGCGGGCGACACCCAAGCCGGTCTCGAGCGGATCGGTATCCACGGCGACAAAGGGATGGACATACGTGGTGAGGGCTCCCTGCGCTTGCGCCTTGCGGAACATATCGGTGTTACTCGGATAGAGGCTTTCCACCGCGGTGCCCTCGTAGCCCGTGAGGAAGGGTGAGATGAGATGATCCCGCAGGCCGAGGAAGGATACGTGGCCGTAAAAGGGTGGACGGTACTCCTCGCCTATGTGGAGCTTGACCCGCGTATTTCCGCGCGAGGCAGGGTGTTCGCCAGGGCCGATGAAATACTGCTGGTCGAGAATCCGGTTATCCTTGTTCGCGACCAGGGACATGACGGCATGCAGATCTTCCGCTTCCGCCATGAAAATGAGATTCTCGGGCGTATTGCGCAGATTGCCGCCATAGTTCATGTGCACGTGAGTGGAGCCGGAATACCAGCCGCGCGCCGGGGCGCCGGCGAGGCGCCGCAAGCGCAGTTCGATTTCGGCGACATGGCCCGGTTCGACGCGCGCCTCTGCCTGGGCGGGCTGGTATTCGAATCCCTTTACGGCCTGGAGTGTGATGTTTCCCGGCGGGACCTCGACGGTGAACTCGCCGCGCGTATGGAAGTTGTGCGCGATGCCGATGCCGAGCCGCGAATAGGCTTCGGGGGGAGGATAGAACTTGCCATCAGCGGCCACGCCCTGAATGCGCGCCGCGGTGAGTTGAGCGGTGCTGTCGTCGATCACCCGCACGTGCAGCTTGCCCATGGGGATTTTCCAGCGCCGGCTGGTGATGGGAATGGCGCGGCGCGCTCCGCCGTAAGTCTCCAGCAGCGCCAGTTGCGGCATTCCTCCCTGGTTTGAAATGTAGGCGATCCATTCGCCGTCATTTGACCAGCGGGGATGAAAGTGGTCCCAGTCATCGAAGGTAAGTTTGTAGGGCGTGCCGCCGGTCACGGGCAGCACATAGAGGTTGTTGAACTGCCCGGCAGCCCCCGCGGTGGAAGCATAGACGATTCGCTTGCCGTCGATGGAGACATCCGGCCGGGTGCGGAACAGCGTCTGCTCCCTGAGAATGGGAACGGCTTTGCGGATGCCGTCGGGCTCGACCGGCATGCGCCACAGATCGCCTGAGCCGAGGGAAGCTTCACGGTTGCCGACAAAGATGATCTCCTTGCCGTCGCGCGTCCATGCCGGCTGCGTGTGCATGTCCCAGCCGCCGACATAGAGGCGGTCGCCGGTGAAACGGTGATCCCGCGTGAGTGCGATGGGTTCGCCGGACCAATTGCCATCCTGAATTCGACGGACGTAGATGTTGAGGTGACCAGAGGGTTGGCTCGAGACGTATGCGACGAATCGCCCGTCGGGAGAAAAGGCCGGGTCCAGATAAACGTGGTCATCATTCGTGAGCGAGTGTGTTTTTCCGGTGGCTACGTTGAGGATGGCCAGTTGGATGTTGCGCCCGTCGTCGTCCGCGGTATAGATGATCCACTTGCCGTCGGGCGACCAACTGGGTGAGGAGTTGTACTTTGCATCATGCACCAGTTCGATGGCAGCGCCGGTGGCGGGGTCGACTTTCCACAGCGAGCCCTGCATGCCCACGGCAATCCACTTGTCATCCGGCGACCAGCAGGGGGCCCAGGGCGTCGCGGCGGGCGCCGGAGGGAAGTAGTAATTGAACATGTAAAGCCCGCCTTGCCGTACGGCCGGATAATAAGCGCGAGAGGCGAAGCAGGACGGGATGGGGACGAGCCCAAATGCCAGGAGCGCAGCGAGCCAAAGGCGGGGCCGCAAGAGTTGCAGCGCGCGTTTTGTTGTGTGCCGGCCGCACTGGCGGCACATACGAAATGTCAAGCCAACGCTCCCAGCAGGCGGTCGATATCGGACATGTTGTTAAAGACCGAGGGCGCGATGCGCATTTTGTTGCCGAAGCGCATGGCCACGTGCACGTCCGCCTTGCGCAGTTTCCGCATCGCGGTGTCGGGGTCTTTGAAAGTGAAGGCCACGATGGGGCTTTCGTTGCCTTTCGGTGTAATGGAGGGGTAGCCCATGGAGGGCAGTTCCTTGTGCAAGCGATCCGTCAGGGTACGGACATGATTGCGGATGTTGCGCACGCCCAGACGGTGGATATACTTCAGACTTTCCTGCGCGCAAATAATGCCTGGGCAGGAGGCATAGCTCACCTCGTAACGCGACGGTCCTGTCACGGGCTGGAAGGCGATGTCGTCCATGCCCGGTTCGGGGTTGGCCACCCAGGGCGCGTAGTTGAAGCGTACGCCTCCGGAGTGCTGGGTGGGCCGAACGAATGTGCCCTGGAGGTCCTTCCGCACGTACATAAAGCCGAAGCCCTTCATACCCATCAGCCATTTGTAGGTGGAGCACGCAGCCAGGTCGATCCCCATCGCTTTCACGTCAATGGGAATGGCGCCCACACATTGAATGATGTCGGCATATACGTAGGCTCCGTGCGCGTGGGCCAGGTCGCTGATGGCCTTGATGTCAGCCAGGTATCCGTTCACGTTGGAAACGAGCGCGAGGGAGACGAGTTTGGTCTTGCGGTCCACGGCGCGCTCGAGGTCGCGGAGGTCAATTTGCCAATCGCGGTGTTTGACGATTCGCACATCAAGGCCGTCGCGCTGGCGCATCTTGTAGTTGTAGATCGCGGCGGAGTAGTGGAGATCATTGGTCACCACGTTGCCGCCCGAGGCCTGTATGTTGATGCCGTTGAGCAAATTGCTCTCAGCCTCGATGGTGCTTCGGGCAAACGAGACTTCGCTTGGGTCGGCATTGATGAGGCGCGCGAAGAGGTCCTTGGCTTCCTGGCGGGCGGCTGTCCAGTAGGGCCACCAGGGTTCGCCGATTTCATTTGTCACCCAATCCACGTAGCGGTGCAGCGCCGCGGAGGAATAGACGCTGATGGGATGGGAAGAAGCGTTGTCCATGTACGCTGCGTTCCGGGTACGGGGAAAGTCGGCGCGGACACTTTCGAAGTCTAATGTGCCGGCGCGGCTGGCTGCGCTGGAAGCCGTGGCAACGCTACCAGTGAGGAAATGACGGCGGTTCACGGGCATAAGAATTCTCCTTAGAAGATTTCAAAGCAGTAGTAACTTCAAGGCGCGTGATTCAAGATATTACTCTAGTTCATTGCGCTGTAGCGCGCTCGCCTCCCAAGGCCACCGGTAGCGGCTGAGCGCCACCCAGGTGCTCTTCGAGTCTCTCCGAGCACAACGACAGCCGGTCGGGTACACTCATCACTGATGCCACAAGCCATTGCGCCGCGCCTCAGCCTGATGATGTTTCTGAACTACGTTGTCTGGGGATCGTGGTACGTCATCATCGGGACCTACCTGACGTTGACGCTCCGCTTCTCGGGAACGCAGACCGGAGCGGTGTTCGGGACCTCGGCGTTAGCCTGCATGATCTCGCCATTTTTCGTGGGCCTGATCGCCGACCGGTACTTCGCCGCGGAGCGCGTCCTGTGCGCGCTTCACCTGACCGGCGCGGTGCTTTTGTATCTGGTGTCCACCGCGAAGTCGTTTCCAGCCGTTTATCTGCTGATGCTCGCCTACTGCCTGTGCTTTTATCCGACCCTGGCTCTCACCAATTCGCTGACGCTGCGCAATGTAAGGAATCCCGCGTCGGACTACCCGCGCATCCGCCTGTTCGCGACCCTGGGGCACATCGTGATCAACATCGTCATCGGATCGCTGGCGATGGAACGCTCGGCCACGCCATTTCTCATTTCGGCGGGAGCCTCGGTTGTGATGGGTCTCTACTGCCTGACGCTTCCGCATACACCGCCCAAGGCGAGAGGCGAGGCTTCCTCGTGGCGAACGGCCATCGGACTGGATGCTCTTGTGATGATGAAGGACCGGTCGTTTGCGGTGTTTGTGATCGCTTCGGTGCTTGCATGCATTCCGCTGACGTTCTACTTCTCGTTCACCAACGCCTACCTCAACACCTCGGGGGTAACCAACGCGGCGGGCAAGATGACGCTCGGCCAGGTGGCGGAGATCGTAATGATGCTGCTGATGCCGTTTTTCTTCCGGCATCTGCGGCTCAAGTCAATCCTGCTGCTTGGGCTGGCCGCGTGGTCGGTACGGTATGCGATGCTGGCGTTCGGAAACGCAGGGGACCTCATGTGGCTTTTCTATGGCGCCATTCTACTGCATGGCATCTGCTTCGACTTTTTCTTCATGACAGGGCAGTTGTACACGGACCAGCAGGCTCCGCAGCACCTGCGCGGAACGGCGCAGGGTTTTATTCTGTTCCTGACTTACGGTTTGGGAATGTTTCTGGGCTCGCTGCTATCCGGGTGGACGGTGGACTTCTTTACGACTTCCCAGGGGCGGGATTGGCGAGCGTTCTGGCTCACTTCCTCCGGGTGTGCGTTTGTGATTCTGGTGCTTTTGGCGGTGTTCTTCCAGTCGCGGGAGCGAATCCGGAGCGGACAATCCGAGGTTGAGGCGGAAACAGCCGTGGCGGGTTAGCGGCGGCGCGCGCCGCATGCGGTTCTCGTGACGCGCCGGCGCCCCGAGGATGATTCACAAACGGCCCGAGGCGGGCCGGAAGACAGAGCGGGAGAGCAGGCAAATGCCGGCGCCTGGTGGCTGAAACCCATTGACATGCGCGCCGGAGGATTCACCGCGAGACGAGGCCGCGCTGCCATTCAGCAGAAAGCGAAAGGGTATAAAATTTGGATGCGGCAAAAGGAGATAGACCAATGAAGAATTCCGGATGGACCCGGCGCGAATCTCTGGCCGGTCTTGGCGCGGGCGCCGCATTGACCGCCGCGCTTACTTCCTCCTGCACGAAGCAAACCTCGGAAAAAAAGGCTGAGGCGAAAGTGGAATCCGGGCCCCCGGCCGGCCATGACCGCCGCATTGCCTGGTGGCGGCAGGCTAAGTTCGGCATGTTCATTCACTGGGGGCTATACAGCGTGCTCGGCCGGCATGAGTGGGTGATGGAAAACGAAGGGATCCCGATTCCCGAGTATGAACAACTCGCCAGGCAGTTCAAGCCGAAACCCAACGCAGCCAGAGATTGGGCGCGCCTCGCCAAACAGGCCGGCATGAAGTACATGGTGATGACATCCAAGCACCATGAGGGCTTCGCCAACTTCTCGTCAAAGTTGACGGACTACAATGCCTCCAAGCAGGGCCCAGGCCGGGATCTGGCGGCGGAGTTCGTGGACGCCGCGCGCGCCGAAGGGCTGCGGTGCGGTTTCTACTACTCGCTGATGGATTGGCACCACCCGGATGGAGCCATTTGCGCCACTGACGAGCAGGCTCGGCGGCGCTTTGTCGATTACATCCACGGGCAGATCCGCGAGTTGCTGACCAACTACGGGAAGATCGACATCCTGTGGTATGACGTGGCGTGGCCGCTTGATGCCGCCGGATGGGAATCCGAGAAGATGAACAACATGGTGTTTCAACTTCAGCCGGATATCATTGTCAACAACCGGAACAAGCTACCCGGCGACTTTTCCACACCGGAGCAGCGGATTGTGGCGGAGGCGGACAAGGACTGGGAATCGTGCATGACGATGAACGAGAGTTGGGGTTATCACAAGGCGGATGACAACTGGAAGTCACCGAAGACCATTGTGCGGAACCTGATCACCTGTGCGCGGGGCGGGGGGAATTATCTACTGAATATTGGTCCGAAACCGGACGGTTCGATACCGGAAGAGTCTGTGAAGATTCTCACGAGCGTGGGTAAATGGGTGGATAAGAACCAATCGACTATCTTCGGCGCCGAGCGGTGTAACGTCGCGCGGTCGAGTTACTGTAACTTCAGCCGCAAGGGAAATACCCTGTATATCCACGTCTACGACTGGCCGGGAGATACAGTCGCCATCGGGGGGATGAAAACGAAGGTGAAATCGGCCAGACTGCTTACTTCCGGCCACGACGTGAAGGTGGAGCAGGATGATGTGCGTGTGCGGTTTACCGGACTTCCGGCAACAGCGCCGGATCCTCTGGCGACAGTGATTGCGGTGGAGTGTGAGTCGGAACCGGCGCAGGACATGGTGGAGGTCGTGCGGAAGGGGCGCAAGCGCTTCAAGGCGTGAAGCGCAGCCAGCATAAGATGAAGGCGCGGGTCGCACAACCCGCGCGCCCGGGCCCGCGCCTTTGGACGCACTTATTGCCACGTCCCGGCAACGAGGATCCGTGGAGGGCTGAAGCCTGAAGACTGGCGGAGGCGGGAGCAGCGCAGCACGAGGAGAATGCGCTGGAACTCTTACGGCGCCTGTGCATCCTGGCATGACCGATCAGCCGGCGAAAGGCGATGCGGCCGGAGATTCTTCCATCGGGTGACCAAGCCAGGGTGAGGTTCCCACTGACTGCGAACCTTTGAGGACATGCGGCGTCTGTTCGAGCCGCGGCTGGAAGCCATTCGGGGGCCATGGTTCGGCCCCGGACTTTCCAGTGCGCCTTGTGGAGAGAATGAAAGAAAGGGCCCCGCGCGGCCGGACGCCGCTTTGGAACGGGCCCCGGAGGCATTTCGATGGCTGTCACAAACAAAAGACCAGGAGTAGACGAAATCCTGAAACGGCTCGGCATCGGGCCGGTGAACTCGGGCGCCTGTGGGACGGAGTGGATCGGGCATCCCGCGGGGGAGGAACTGAGTTCATTCAACCCGGCGACCGGAGAGTTGATCGCCAAGGTACGCACCGCGCTCGAGGAAGACTATGACGAGGTCACCTATGGCGCGGCAAAGGTGGCGCGGCGCTGGCGGATGGAGCCCGCTCCCCGGCGCGGGCAGATCATCCGGGAGATGGGAGACGCGCTCCGCGAAGCCAAGGACGATCTGGGCGCGCTCGTAAGCCTCGAGATGGGCAAGATCCTTGGCGAAGGCCGCGGCGAGGTGCAGGAGATGATCGACATCGCGGATTTCGCGGTGGGCCTGTCGCGGCAACTCTACGGCCTCACCATGCCCAGCGAGCGCCCCGGGCATCGCATGTACGAACAGTGGCATCCGCTGGGAATGATCGGGGTGATCACGGCATTCAACTTCCCCGTGGCCGTCTGGAGTTGGAACGCCCTGATCGCGGCGGTGTGCGGCGACGTGGTGGTCTGGAAGCCTTCGCGGAAGGTTCCGCTGACGGCTGTGGCGGTGCAGCACATCTGCAACCGCGTGCTGGAACGGCACGGCTGGAAGGGTGTATTCAACCTGGTGATCGGCGCTGACGACGTCGTGGGCGGGCGGATGCTGGAAGACCGGCGGATGGCGCTGATCAGCGCAACGGGGTCGACGCGCATGGGCAAGCACGTGGCGCAGGTTGTGGGCGCGCGGCTGGGGCGGACACTGCTCGAATTGGGCGGCAACAACGGAGTGATCGTGATGGCGGACGCCGATCTCGACCTCGCGCTGCGTGCGGTGTTGTTCGGCGCGGTGGGAACGGCGGGGCAGCGGTGCACCACCATCCGGCGGCTGTTCCTGCACCGCAGGATTGCCGGGGAATTCACCGCGCGGCTGGTGGAGGCCTACAAGCAGGTGCGCATCGGAGATCCGCTCGATGCGGATACGCTGATGGGCCCGCTGGTGGACGAGGACGCGGTGAGGATGATGCTGTATGGCATCGAGCGCATCGAAGAGGCGGGCGGCGAGGTGGTCTACGGCGGCAGGCGGTTCCACCTGCCGGGGCATTTTGTGGAGCCGGCCATTGTGAAGGCGAATCCGCGGCTTTCCCTGATGAAGGAAGAGATCTTTGCGCCCATCCTGTACGTGGTGGAATTCGATAGCCTGGATGAAGTGATCGAGTGGCACAACGCCGTACCGCAAGGATTGAGTTCGGCGATGTTCACCCGTGATCTAGTGGCGGCGGAGACGTTCCTGAGCGCGCGCGGCAGCGATTGCGGGATCGCCAACATCAACATCGGAACCAGCGGCGCGGAGATCGGCGGCGCCTTCGGCGGGGAGAAGGAGACCGGGGGCGGCAGGGAATCCGGCAGCGATGCCTGGAAAGCTTACATGCGGCGCCAGACGGTTACCGTAAACTGGTCTGGGGAGCTGCCGCTGGCGCAGGGTATTTCCTTCGATCTGGAAACAAGGTGAGGAGTTTGACAGTTTGGCAATTTACACTTGTCTGGATATGATCCGCGATTGCCGGGCGAATCGTCCGGAGGGCTGGTCCTATCTGGTCACAACCTATGTTCCCGTCATCCGCCGTTTGCTGGCGCACTACTACGCGAACCGCTGGGCGGACGCGGAACTGATTCACCGCGTCCTGAAAGCGCTGCGGAATCCGCAATCGCCGCTCTTCGCGGCGCCGGGGGCGGGAACGGAGCGGGAGTTTGTCGCCATGCTGCGGCAGGAAGTGCTGCGGCTGGTGGAGGCAGACCAGCCGAGCGGAAAAGCGGAAGTAGACCTGGACCTGGAAACGCTGTCCTCCGCGCTCGAGCCGTTTACCGTGACGGAGAAACAACTGGTGTGGTTCGAGTCGATGGCCTACAACGCGGAGGCGACCGCGCTGCTGATGAACCTGGAGGTCTCGACCGTCCAAAAAGCGAGAGACAGAGCCGAAGAAGCGCTGCGCGGGGCATTGGATCGCTGGCGGCGCGGGCTGATGGGAGACAACGGGCTCGCGCTGGGCAGACTCGCACTCGCGGGGAGAACCGCGGATTGTCTGTCATCGAAGGCGTATCTGGAGATCATCGACGGACGAATCACCTGGGCGCGCAAGAAGGACTACGATTTCCACGTGGTCAGGTGCTGGCATTGCGTGGATTTTTTTTGCCGGATACGCGAGTCCGATTTTGCGCTGAGGCAGACCAGGCCGCTGACTGCGGAAGAAGCGCGGCCGCTTTGTGAGTTGCTGGGGCTGCCGGCGGAAAAAAAGAGTCTGTGGCAGCGCGTGCTCGGCGGATGAAGCGGGGCACCCGCGCGTGAGAAGCGTGAGGCGTAATATTCTGTATAGAGAATTCGTATGTCAAACCGCGTACTTCTTTTTCTCACCACTGCCTCGTTAGCCGCCGCCGTTGGATGTGGCGGCCCTCCGCATAACCCCGGAGAGAAATATTACCTGGTTGTTCCCAACCTCAAGTCACCGTATTGGGAACAAGTGAACGCCGGGCTCACCAAGGCCGCCAAGGATCTGAATGTTTATGCTTCGATGATTGGGGACGAGACTTTCGACCCCAAACAGCAAGTGGAGAACTTCAAACGGATTGCCGCCTTGAAGCCGGCGGGGATCATGGTGTCTCCGGGCGATCCCGCACTGATCGGGCCGGCGATTGACGCGGCTATTGCCGCGGGCACGCCGGTCATCACCGTGGATTCGGATGCGCCGGATAGCAAACGGCTCTTTTTCGTGGGAACCAACAACTTCGAAGCCGGGCAGTTGGGCGGCCGGACAGCGGCCAAGGAACTGAACGGCAAAGGCAATGTCGTGGCTATCCTGACGGCCAGCCAGCAGAACATGCAGAACCGCCTGCAAGGCTATCGCAGCGTCCTTGAAAGCTACCCGCAGATCAAGATCCTGGAAGTAGTGGACATGAAGGGCGATCCCAAGACGGCCTTTGACAAAGCCATGGAACTGGTGGACAAGGCCGATGCCTTCATCTCGATGGACGGCCAGTCGGGCAAGGAAGTGGCCGAGGTGTTGAAGCGGAAGAATGCCAAGGGCAAGGTGGTGATCGCGATGGACACGCTGGCGCCGACATTGGAGGCGATCGAGAACGGGTTCATCACGGCCACCATCGCGCAGAAGCCCTACACGATGGGTTATGCCGGACTGCGCATGCTGTGCGACTTGCAGTTGAACAAGCTGCCGTCGCTCGATGTCGATTTCGCGCATAATCCGAATTCGCCGGTGCCCGAGTACGTGGATACGGGGCTGTCGCTGGTGACGAAGGCAAATCTCGCGGCATACCGCACCTCGAGCAGCGCGAAGTAGGCCGCATCCTGGATCAGCGGCCCACAAAACGGGTTGGCATATAATTGGCGTTTGCCGACTCGAATCCGCTATCTCGTTCTTGCCGTCTGCGTCGCTCTGGGAGCGATCACGTACATGGACCGGGTGTGCATTGCGATGACCTCGAAGGACATGGCGCGCGAACTCGGTCTTTCCGATTTCCAGATGGGCTTCGTCTTCAGCGCCTTCACGCTCGCCTACGGACTGTTCGAAATCCCGACAGGGTGGTGGGGTGACCGCATCGGAACGCGGGCGGTGTTGACGCGGATCGTCACCTGGTGGTCCGCCTTTACGATGCTGACGGCCGCCGCTTTCAGCTATCCGAGCCTGTTGGCGGTGCGGTTCCTGTTCGGAGCCGGCGAGGCCGGGGCCTGGCCGAATGTGGCGCGCACGTTCTCCCGCTGGTTTCCGGTGAGTGAACGCGGCAGAGCGCAGGGGATCTTTTTCACCGGGGCGCATGGGGGCGCGGCGGTGACGCCCATTCTGGTGACATGGATGCTTTCGCGGATGCACTGGCGCAGCGTGTTCCTGATATTCGGGTCAGTGGGATTCTTTTGGGCGGCTGCGTGGTATTGGTGGTTCCGCAACGAACCCTCGGAGCACAAGTCGGTGAACGAGGCCGAGCGGCGGATCATCGAGGCGGGACGCGCAAAGGCGGCGAGTCACGATCTGCATAGCGTGCCTTGGAGGCGGATTCTTTCCGACAGCAACGTCCTGTTGCTGTGCGCCGCTTATTTCGCGCAGAGCTACGGATTCTATTTCTTCATTACCTGGCTGCCAACGTATCTGGCGCGCGAGCGCGGGTTTTCGGCGATGAACCTGGGCATCTTCACCGGGCTGCCGATGCTGGCTTGTGTGGTGGCGGACGTGTTCGGCGGCATCGCCACGGACGCCTTCAGCCGCCGATTCGGACTACGCATCGGCCGCGCCGCGGTGGCGGGATCCTCCTTTCTGATTGCCTCGGTGTGCATGCTGGCGGGAACGGCGTCGGGGGATGCCACCAGCGCGGCGATTCTGCTGGCGCTGGCCAGCGGGTGGTCGGCGTTCCTGCTGGGCGCGGCGTGGGGAACGTGTCTCGATATCGCCGGGCCGCACGTGGGCGTGGTCAGCGCCTGCATGAACACGGCCGGGCAGGTGGGGGGAGTGTTTAGTCCGGTGCTGATCGGCTTTGTGCTGGAGCAATGGAAGAACTGGACCATGCCGCTGTACCTCACGGGAGTGCTGTTCTTTCTCGGGGCATTGTGCTGGTGCTTCATCGATCCGCGGCGGCCGATTTCCGGGGTGACCGGGGAGAAGGAGCATGTACTCGGGTTGCAGCGGGGATTGGCCGGCGGGTAATACTGAAGAAGCAGATGGACACTTTTCGGGACGAAGATCGCCGGGCAGTGCTGGTGCGCGCCGCGATTGGCGCGCTGGTCGCGGGGCTGTGCTGCATGACCCCGATCGTGCTGGCTGCCGCCGGGATTACGTCGGTGGCGATTGCGAACAATTGGGGCAATCTGCTGTATGGGGAATACCGCTGGTATTTCCGTGTGGGCGCGCTGGGGCTGATTCTGATTACGCTGGCCGCCTATTTCCGTTCGCGCGGGATCTGCACCTTGCGGCAGGCCCGCCGCCAGAGAAATCGCATCCTCAACACGACGCTGCTTGCGCTGCTGATCTTCCATGCGCTGTACGTGTTCTGGACTTACGTGGTGCTGCATTATCTTGGCATTGCCGCCGGGTTGCCCTGGGGGCAATGGGATGAATCGTGGGCGATTCCGGTGTCTGTGGCATTGCTGGCCGCGGCAGGGCTGGCCTACTGGCTGCTGCCGAAGATCAGCTCAGGCACAAGAGCAGCCGAGGCTTCCCGATTTGAAGAGTCGCAGACGCTTTAAGTGCGGGATCTTCAGCGGGGCGTGGGTGGCGCTGGTGTGCGCGCCGGCTGCGTTCAGCGCGGAGGGCTTCTCCCTGGCTCCGGGGGAAGCGCGGGTCCATCACGGCGCGGTTACGGAGGCGGGGCTGATCGAGTGCGTGCGGATTAAAGTGGAAGGCGGCGCGTTGACCGCGCGGCTGCCAACCGCTCAGGAGCGGGCGGTTCCGAACGTTTCCGGCGTCTTCCGGCTTTCCTGGGTGGCGGAAAAAGGACCGCAGGATCTGGGAATCCGTTTCTCGGGCAAGGCTGCAGCGGATACGCACTATCGCATCGAGTGGCTTCCGGCGCATGCCGTTACCGCAGCGGACCAATTGCAACTGGAGGCCGAAGCGGCGTTTGAGAAGGCGCAAGGGATGCGCCGTGAGGCAACAGAGCGCAAAGGCAGGGAAGCGGCGGTCGAGACTTGCCGGCGCGCCCTCGCTCTGGCGCAACGGGCGGGCGACGAGACACGCCGGCGGGTGCTGCGGACCACCGAAGGACAGTTGCTTGGAGAGTTGCGGGAGTTCCAGGCGGCGCGCGCAGCGTTCGAAGAGGCTCTTGGGTGGAACCAGCAGGCCGGAGACGGGCGTTGGGAAGCCCTGACGCTTTACGGGTTGGGACGGGTGGAGTTGGACGCGGCGAACTACGAGGCGGCGATTCGATATCTGGAGCGGACGCTCATCCCGCTGCGCCAATTGAATGATGCCTACGAGCAGGCACGCGTCCTGCATCATATTGGAGTCACCTACTGGCTGATCGGGGAGAGCCCGAAGGCCATGGGGTACTACGAACAAGCGCTGGCATTGAGAAGGAATGATCCCGCGGGGATGGCATACACGCTATATGGAATGGGGGCGGCGGACTGGTCGATGGGGGAATACCAGGATGCCCTCGATCACTACCAGCGGGCGCTGGCGGCATGGCGGGAGTTGAGGAGCGCACCGGACCCGGGGGGGCTCAATGCGAGGGGCGAAGCGAATACGCGGAACAGTCTTGGATTGGTGTATGCGGCGCTCGGTAACCAGGAGAAGGCGCTCGGGCAATATGAAGCCGCGCTGGCCATCTGGCGGAGCGTGTCCGATGCGGGGGGTGAGGCCTACACGAAGAACAATATGGGGTTGAGCTACCTCGACCTGGGGCGAGTGAAGCAGGCGGAGGGGGCTATCGAAGCCGCGCAGACTCCGCTCGAGCAGTTGAAAGACTTGCGGGGGCAGGCATACGTCCAGCAGAACCTGGGCGATGTGCGATTGCGGCAGGGTAAGCGGGAGGCGGCGCTTGCCTCGTACGAGAGGGCGCTGGCATTGAAGCGCGGGATCGGGGATCGCTGGGGCGAGGCGCACACGCTGCACAGTCTGGGTGAGGCGCAACAGCAGATGAGCCATCCGGAGGCGGCGCGGAGGTTCTACGAGCAGGCGCTCGAGTTGCGGCGTTCGACGGCAGACAGGGCCGGAGAGGCGCTGACTCTGGCGTCGATGGCGGCGTTGGATTCGTCGACCGGGGAGTTGGAGAGGGCAGGCGCGGAGATCAGCGAATCACTGGATCTGATGGAGAGGACGAGGACGAGCCTGGCGCGTCCGGACCTGCGCAGCCTGTATTTCACGACCCATCATTCTTATTACGAATTCGCCGTCGATCTCTACATGCGGCTGGACGCAGGGAATAAAGGGGCCGGCTATGACCGGCGCGCGTTCGACTGGAGCGAGCGTGCGCGGGCGCGGGCTCTGCTGGACTCGCTGGCGAAACTGCGGGCCGAGGTTTCGAAGAAGGCAGGGCCTGAAGCGGAGCGAGGCGTTCTGTTGCGCAGGCAGTTCAATGCTCAGGCCGATCGCCTGGTGCGATTGGAAGGGACGGCTACCGCGGCTGCGCAAATCAAGGCGGCGCGGAAGAAGATGGACGACTTGCTCGAAGAATACCGGCAGTGGGAGATCCAAGCGAGGAGGATGGACCGCGCGGAGGGTGATTTCCTTTCCGGCAGGCCGCGGCCGCTCGAGGAGATACAGCGCTCGGCGCTCGGGCCGGACGTGGTCTTACTGCAATACATGCTGGAGGACGCGAGGAGTTACCTATGGGTGGCGACTCAGCATGGGTTGGAAAGCTTCACGCTGCCGCGGCGGAAGGATATCGAGGCGGTTGCGCATGAGTTGATCAGGCTTTTGACGGCGAGGAATCAAGAGACGGACTCGAGCTTGGAAGCCCGGCAGGCGCGGCTGAAGGCAGCGGACGAGAGGCTGCCGCTGGTTGCGGCGCGATTGCGGCGCATGCTGTTGAGCCCGGCGGCGGGACTGACGCGGGGTAAGCGAGTGCTGTTAGTTTCCGGGTCGGGAATTCTGCGCCACATTCCTTTTGCGGTGTTGGAGGAAGGCCAGGTGGGCCACGCTTATGTTTACTTGCCGTCGGCATCGAGCCTGGTGGAGATTCGCCGCCGGGAGAAAGGACGGCAGCCGGCGAAGAAGGGAGTGGCGGTGGTGGCTGATGCGGTGTTCACGGGTCGTGACGCGCGCGTGGGGCGCCGGGAGGTCGTGGTGGAAGATTGGCCGCGGCTGCGGCATTCGCTCGAGGAGGCGCAGGCGATTGCGCCACTTTGGCCGGCGAAGTCGCGGCTGTTGGTGACGGGCTTCGACGCCACGCGGGAGATGGTGGAAAGCGAGGCTTTCGGCGAATACCGGTATGTCCATCTGGCGACCCACGCGGTGATCGATGAGAGGCAGCCGGAGTTGAGCCGGATCATCCTCTCGCAAGTGGGACGCGATGCGAGGCCGCGGGAGGGGAACTTGCGGTTGTTCGAGATTTACAATCTGAGATGGAAGGCAGATCTGGTTGTTCTGAGCGCCTGTCGCAGCGCTCTGGGGAAGGACGTGAAGGGAGAGGGATTGGTGGGGCTGACGACGGGCTTTCTGCAAGCGGGGGTTCCGCGTCTGGCGGCGAGTTTGTGGGATGTGGATGACCGGGCGACGGCTGAGTTGATGAAACATTTTTACGAATCGATGTTGCGGAAGAAGATGCCGGCTCCGGCGGCACTTGCGGCGGCCCAAGAACAGTTGCGGCGCATTCCGCGGTGGTCCTCTCCGTATTACTGGGCTCCGTTCATTCTTATTGGGGAGTGGAATTGAGCCGGCCGACGCCACTGAGCCACAAGTCGTTTGCCGCGCTGCTGACGGCGCTCGATGCGGATCCGGCAGCGGCGGCGGTGAGATACGAAAAGCTGCGGCTGCGGCTGGTGACGTTCTTTCGATTGGAAGGGGCTCCGTTTGCCGAGGACCGGGCCGATGAGGCGATTAGCCGCGTTGCCCGGCGGATCGAGGAGGGAGAACCCATCCGGGAACTGGGGGCATACGTGGCGGGGGTGGCGCGTTTACTGGTGAAGGAGGCAACCGCCGAGGCGCAGCGTTCGCAGCGCGCGATGGCGGAATTTGCGAGGCGTTCGGCGGCGCAGGCTCCGGATCCGGTGACCGAGGGAATGGCGCGCTGTTTGGAGGAGTGTCTGGGGAAGCTGCCGGACGGTCAACAGGAGTTCATCCTCTCTTACTACAGTGGGAGTGAGGGGGTGCGAATCCGGAACAGGAACGAAATGGCGAAGGCGCGCAATATCCCGATGAACGCTTTGCGCAACCGCGCACTGCGCATCAGGAGACGGCTGTTGGAGTGCGTGAGGAGATGCCAGGGAGAATCGAGCGTGATGGCTGGGTTCGAAGTTCCACAAGAAGATGAAGGTCCATCCGCGAGGTAGGCGAGCCATGGCAGTTCATCCAGACGAAGATTTAGCGAAAAAATACCTACTGCGGAGGCTCTCTGAGGCGGGACACATGCGGGTACAGGAGCGTCTTATGGCCGATGAGGAGTTCCACACCTGCGTGCTTGCGGTGGAGGAAGACTTGCTGGACCTCTATGCCCGAAATCTCCTTGAGGAAGGAGACAGGAAACAGGTGGAAGCGCACCTGGTTGGGGTGTGGGGAAGCGAGAGGCTCGCCTTTGCGCGCGCGTTTGCCAAGGCAGGCGGGCGCCGGCGGGGAGATCTTCGGCTGACTATGCTGGCACTGGCTGCCGCGGTGATCTGTGCCGCGGCGGCGGGATGGATGTGGTCCAACAACCGGGCACTGGTGCGATCGCTCGATGCCCGTCAGCGGGAACTGATGGAAGCCCGCCGGGGGGCAGAGGCGCAACCCGCTGTTACCCTGCTGCTGTCGTCGTCCCGACGCCGGGGCGTGGAGGCGGAGAAAGAGGTTTTGCTGACCGGAGAGAGCCGGTTGGTCCACTTGGAACTGGAACTCGAGGAGGCCCCGCCGGGCGGGGAGATTTCCGTTCGTATCGAAGACCAAAGCGGGGGCACGATCTGGCGGCAGGAGAAGGCGGCGGCGAGAAGAGTGGGCAGTGGAGCGGAGGCGGTGACGGCGGCGGACTTGTGGATGCCCGCATCGGTGCTGGCTGCGGGACGTTACGTGGTGATTGCGGGAGAGAACGAGTACCGGATGGCGGTGAGGAGGAAATGATGGCGACGGACGAAACGCTGTGGCTGCCGCTGTCACTATTTTGTTGACGGATTTTCCCCGCGTAGCGCGCGTTAGTTGTTGGAAGAGAAAACGAACATGCAGATCTTCACGAAAGCGAAACACGTAAGCGACGATGCACTGGGTTTGCACGCCCTTAACGACCTGCCCGAATCGGATCGCCAACCTGTAACCGACCACCTGTCGCGATGCCCGCACTGCCGCCAGAGGTTTGCCGAAGTGCGGGAATTCGTATCCTTCCTGCGTCTGGCCGCCGCATCTCAAACGGCGACCCGCCCCTACGTGATTCACTGACGCAACTCGCGCCTGGGGAATTCATCTGAAGCAGGACCGCCGCACCTACGCCGCCTCTGTGTCCGCGTTCGACGCAGTAAGCGGGTAGGTGAAAGGGGCGTCGAGGGAAACGACCTTCCACCCCCACCCATTCCTTGCAGTTGCCCTGAGCAGATGGAGGGGCGTCACCGTTCCGGCGCTATGGCCGATGGGAAGTGTCTATGCCCGGGAGCCACGCTAGTACTTTTGCCTATGCTCGGCTCAGAAAAAGGCAGATTGTTTCCCGGAGTTTTCGTTTAGACTGGTACTAAGGATGCAGTGCGTACTATTAGGCCTTGTCCCTCGTACTGCAACCGTCTACTCATTGCTCCACAGCCCTCGTTCCTCTATTGTTGGGCTTGGTCATGGAAAGGATCTGCACGCGCAGTGACGAACATCTTTATCCAATACACCTACCTGCAGTTGTTGGACTTGCTCACCACTCTGGCGTTTCTCATCCAGGGCGTGCGGGAGGGCAATCCACTCGTCCGGTTGGCGATCGACTTTGCCCCGAACCCGGTGAGCGGCTTGCTCGCCGTCAAGATGTGCGCTGTGCTGTTAGGGCTGTACTGCTGGCGAAATGAGAAGATCCCGCTACTCCGCCGGATGAATGTATTCTTTGCTGTTCTGGTGGCCTGGAATCTCGTTGCTCTTGTTCTCGGCAGCGTGTTTCCGGCCCGGTTGGCTTAATCGTTAGTTCCGCGGTAGGCATACAGGTCGCACTCGCAGCAATCGCTGCACCGTCCGCATTTTACGCAGAGGTGGTTCTCGCAGGAGTCCTTCGTGCAGTAGACACAGATCTCCGTTGACGGCTCCCCGCAGATGCTGCAAACAAACGTTTGAGTGTCGTTCACTTCTTCCCCTGCTTTACGGAACTCTTCACGGTGGCGGCGGGGGCCGGGGTCAGCGGCCGGTTCAACGTCGCCTGGCAGCGCTGAGCTTCACGCTCGACAATGTCGTATTCCTTTTCCTTGTTTACGGACAGGTCCATCACGTATTGCCGCAATTGAGTTCTGGTGTTCGAGTTCTGGGTTAGCAGGGCACTCAACTGGTCACCGACTGCCCTGCCCTGATAGCGCGTGGCGCCCTCGGAAAGCGAGGCGGTCAGTATCTCGAGGGATTGGAGGCGGAAGAGCGCGTCGAGCGCGAGGGACAGCTTTTCCGGTTGAGCAGATAAGCGGTTGCTGACCAGATCCAGATAGCCTACCTCCGTTTTCACCACCTGCTGCTGGCGCAGATAGGCGTCCGGAGCACCCTTCTGGACCCAGTCCTGAATTTTCAACTTGTCCACGACGCCTTTGTACTGCTCCACCTGGGAAATGAGCTGCTTCAAGGTCGCCTGGACATCCCATGCCGGAGCAATGCCCGGCTTGGAGGATTGCGCTCGCGCCGGAATCAGGGAAACCAGGAGCACAAACGTCACGCATGCGGGTTTCATCTGAGTATCATTTTACCCCGCATGAGAACGGGCCGGAGGATTTCCTTCCTCCGGCCCGGAGCTTTCGTTACTGATTGGGGTTGCCTCGCCCCTGACGGTAGCGTCCGAATCCTTGCGGACCCATCCCGGGGCCAAAGCCGCGTCCCGCTCCGGAATCGAACTTGGCCTGCTGATCCGGGGTGAGGATCGCATAGAAGGCCGCATCGGCCTTGCCTTCGATGGACGTGAGTTGTCCTGTAAGGTTGCCGATGGTTTGCGCGGCCTGATCGATGGCGGCCGTATCGTTCTTCTTCACCGCGTCACGCAACGACTGGCGGGCCGTCTGCATGTTGGTGTGAATGCTCTGACCGGCTGTGGCGGCATTGGTGAAGATTGTGGTCGCCTGGCTCTTCTGCGCGTCGGTGAGATTGAGAGAGCGCGCGAGAAAATTCACACGGCGCTCCGCCATCTGCTGTGGGTCCGGGGGAGTGCCACCGGGGCCCCGGCGGCCGGGGCCTTGCGCGAACATCAGGGTGGCTGAAAAAGCCGCGGCGATCATGGAAAGGGTGAGCTTGGTCATGAGTTGGTTCTCCTCTATCTCTATCAACGCGGTTCCCGCAAGCCTGTTTCGCCGGGCTTGGTTAAGTATTGTAAAGCCCGGCGGAGCGCGCTAGGGTGATAGTGAAAAGAGAAAGAGATCCTTTGTGGCGCCTCAACCCTCGTGCACTCCTGCGCTGCCTCTGGTACTCGAGGACATTCCGGAAGAGTTAACTAAACAACGCTTGCGCCGTCTTGGCGAGGGTATTGGAAAAGTAGTCTACGCCTCGAGCAGATGGGTTGTTTATCGCGAGCGCTCTCCTTTGGAAATGGTTGCTCTCATCGTGTTGTGGAGAGTTCTTCGCAAGCTGGAGGCGCTCCTTCCCGGCTCATGGGGCAAACGCCTGCGCGACCGCCCCTCGCGCCAGATCCGTTTCCTTCGCGTCCTCGTGCAAGGGGCGATCCTCGTGTTTCCCAGAACCTTCTGGTACAGTTCGCACATTCGCGACATGCTTCGTCTGTATCACCGCCGCAGCGTCCGCGGAGAGAAACTTGCGCAAAGCCGATTGGGCGGCTCCCATCTCGTGCCGGAGCGCATCACGTTCCCTCCGACACGCGTCTCGATCGGAGGTTGGCCAGGGTGGCTGGTGGTCTCCGAAGCGGCCGAACGCGTTGAGTGCACGCTCTTCGAGCGGATGATTGAACTGGCGCGCGAGGACCACTTCGAGGAGTTGGAAGAATGGCTCGACAGGTTCCTGCGCACGCGGCAGAACGGGTGGAGCCTCGGCCTCTTCTCCACGGATGCCCATCTGAAGAATTTCGGCGTCATCGGAACACGCATCGTCCTGCTCGACAGCGGCGGCCTGACGAACCGGTGGAGCGAAGTGGAAGGGATTCTGGACAAGGAGGAGGCAATCGCGCAGCCCCATGCCAGACTGGGCCTTGGCCGGGCGCTCGCGGGTCATCCCGAGATCGCATGCCGTTTTGATCAGCGCTGGAAGGCGACCGTCAACCGCGGCGTCGTGGGGAGGTGCTGGCCCATCGAAGGCAAGCCTGAGTCGTAGCCGAACCAGCCCTGCGCAGGCTCGCGCCTGGCGTGCTGATCAGGAATCGGGGTACGAGGGCGCGGCGGCCCAACTGGCCGAAGCAGTTCGTTCGAGGGTTGAATGTCATCCGGATTTCGCGAGTTGTAGACAAGGATGGAATGTATCGTAGCGGGTGTAACCGGGAGGGGATTTTCATGGCGAATGTGTAGATGTGCTCACTGTCGCTGGCCTTAATACGGGTTGCTCGGGTGGATTTAACGGTGATGGCGCTGTGGCTGCGCGAGTGGGAGGGCCGGGGCGGCAAGGTTGGAATAGTGAGATAACCAATTTAGATTCAGTTGCTTGAAGAGCTTTCCTGGCGGCCGGGGCGGACAGGGTTTACCGCACGCTTAACGGTGGTGCAGCATTTTCATTCGAACTTGTGAGGGCAAATCCGAGCGCGGCGCAGCAGTGGAAATAGCGTTCTTGTTCGCGTTTGACTGCGATAAAGAATGCAGGATTTGTAGTAGATATTGTTTTGTTTTTCTGACTCCGGAAGACTTGCTATTTTCGCGATTATTGAACCGGTGTAAAATATTGATAACAGGTTATTTAGCTAGTTGAAGTGACTCGCCTCCGGCGGTGCGGCGAGTCACTCTGAGTCATTCCAGGGCGTCCTTCGGGTCTGGTTCAGCAAGGCGGGAAGGACGGTCCTTAACGCTATTTAGCGGTGCACTCCTTGAGATCTTTCTTTTCGTGATAGCACTTGCCGGTGTCGTTCAGATCCTTCGACTTGGCAGTGACATGGCAGGTGGCGCAGCCCTTCTTCTCTTTCTTGCTGTACTCGGGTTTGGCGAACCCCATGGTTTGCATCATCATCAGCCCAGCCAGAAAAATGCCGGCGGAGGCTATCATCGGTGCTTTCTTCATCTCTTCACTCCTGTTGATCAACTATGTAGTGTCAGTGTATTCGAACTCCAACAATGCCCTGGTGTGAGCGGAAGCCTTCGTACAGATAGAACGGTTGGGAGACGCCGTACCATCTATACTCAGAGATCAAGTCCACGTGTGCGAACAACGGCGCGCGCAAGCGAACCACCGGCTGGTAGTAGTTGGTCGGCCGGCTCCCATTGGACACAAACATCGAACCACCCATGCTGAGCTCCGGCTGCATCGTCCAGCCAAGGGCCATGCGCCAGGTGAGAAGTCCCGTGAAATTATGGGAGTTCTCACGATAGAACGAGTGCTCGAAGGTGGAGAGGAACTGCGGCTCACGGAACGTCAAGTCCGAGCGGATCGTGGACCTTGCGTACTCAGCGATCATCTGTACGGTTTTGCCTCCACGCGGAAGCCAATGCAATCCAAGTGCCGTTTGCTGGCTACGGAATTCGTAGGGATTCAACTGTGGCGGATTGGAGTTGTTGAGGTATTGGAATGTGCCATATAGCTGGAGGTTGTCCCGCACCTGGTAGCGCCCTCGCATGCGCAAGCGCTCGTAGTCGCTGAGGCTGGTGCGGAATAACACCCTGTCGCTGCGGGTGATATCGACATCCGCGTTGAACGAGATTCGGTCCGTGAGGCGGTAGACCGCCCCGGCCAGCGCTGAATGCCGTTTCATATCAGCATGTTCCGAGGACATTTGGACCAGAAGCGGGGCCCTGGCAAGGGTGTCGCCCCACGTATAACGATAACCGCCACGGAGGGAGAACCGGCTGGTGACCTCAGTGACAGCCTCCACCTGCTCCGTGTTATAGGTCCATTCCAGCCGGTCGGCGATAGGGGTGTTTACGAGATTGGAGGAGTTGTGGAGGCGGTCGGTCATGATAGAGGCGATGATGCGGAAGCGCCGGTAGGGTCTCAGTTCCGCGCCGAAGTTAGCTGTGGCATGCGGCTGGTTGGAAGCTCCGAGGATGCGCAGGTCCTGGGAGTTAAAGAAGAGGAGCGTTTCAATGTCGACGAAATTGCCTTGGTTCGACTGGCGGTAGGTGACGTCGTTGCGCGGCTGGCTGAACTGGAAGGCGCCGGAAAGGTCGAGCCAGTTAACGGGTTGAGCCGTCAGGTAACCCTTACTAAACACACTACTTCCATTTACGGAGTAGTCCTGGACAAGATTCGAGAGAAAGAGGGTCTGGCCGAGGTAGGGTACGGTCAGGTTGCCAAGGTTCCGGTCGGAAGTGCCGAGTGACTGGCCATCCCGGAAGAGGATGCCGCCCTGTTCCAGGGTGAGGTGAAAACTCCGGAATTCCATGCGAACGCCGCCTCGAAAGAGGTTGGTGCGGTCATCGAGGTTGGTCAACACCGGATATTCGTTGGCATCACTGACGAAGTTGGAGATTCCGCGGCCCACGCCGGTATCGCGGGTGAAGCCGAAGTAGGGTGTAATTCTGTGGAGGGGGAAGAGGGTGATTTCGGCGTCCGTCATCCGGCGGCGGGTGTCGTAAGACCGTTGGTTGACGAGTATCCCACGATCGATCAAGGGGTTAGCGAAGGATGGCATGGCGCTGAAGTAGGCCGTGCTGCGATGGTCGATGGAGAGGCGGTAATATTTGGAATGCTCCGCCCCGAATTGCATCCAGGCGGCCGGGTCGCCACCCCATCCGTATCCTCGAAAGTGCGCTTTTTCCAACCACTTGAGGGATGGTTTTTCAAGTGAAGCATCCCAGTTCATCAAGCGGGGGCCTTCTCCGAGATTGACGATGCTGCGGTAGGTGTTGAGATCGCCTTGGATACCCTGATTCCAGCGGGCGCCGACTTCAAATTCGATACGGAAGGGGCCCTGTGTATCACTGGCGGCCTCGGCCGGCGGAGCCTCCGCCTTCTTTTCTTCGGCGGCCTTCTTTTCCTCCGCGGCGGGTTTGTTCTCTTCCGCAGTCTTCGCGGGTTCTGGTGGTTTCTGCGCTTCTTGACCCAGCGCCAAACCGCCCAGGATGGCGGCTAATAGCAATGTCTTCATCGCAGGAACACCTTGTTCACATGGGACCCGTGAATTTTCACATGACAGATAGTGCAATTTTGTATCCGAGGATTGCGCAAGTCATGGAAGGCGGGGGGTACGCTGCCAATCGTGGTTGTGGACGGGTTGACCCCCAGGTTGGCGTGACACTCAAGGCAAAGGAACCGCACATTGGCCCGGATGAGCATGCGCGGATTGGCGGAACCGTGTGGCTCGTGACAGGCGGTACATCCTTCGGTTCTGACGGGAACGTGTTCAAAAGTAAAGGGGCCACGCTTGTCACCGTGGCATTTGAAGCAGGCGGGCTCATTCGCCGAAACTTCGCGCAACACACCGGGGAGCAAGCGCCCGTGCGGATTGTGACAATCGATGCAGTCGATGGCGCCTTCCATCAAACGGTGGCGGTATGGCCGTTGAAACTGAGTCACTTGGGCAAGGTGGCATGTTCCGCAAATCTCGATGGTGCGCTTCGGTTTCGGTTTGTGAATGGAGTGGCAAAGGACGCACGCCACCTGGTTGCGGGCATGCGCGATGCGGAAAGAGCCCACGCGGCTTGGCTGGTTCAGGTGGCATTTCAAGCAGATGCGGTTGGCTTCGAGAAGCGGAACTTTAAGAGGATTGCGTATTAGAGCCGGATCCGCAGCTTCGGCGTGCAGGCTTCCCGGGCCATGGCATGACTCACACACCTGTTCCTTGAACCCCCATCTGTCGCTGCCATCCACCTTGAAGTGGGGGTTCTTCTGGAGGTTGTTGAAGATCTCCTCATGACAACCTTGGCAGACGGCACTTCCCACATACTCCGCTTTGGCGGGGGGAGAAGGTTCGGGGGGCTTGGGCTGTTCCTGTCCCCTGAGGGGAGCTGTGAGAAAAGCCAGGAACACCGCCACCAGAAAGCCGCGGTGTTGCTGAGTAACAAGTAGCTTAAGTGTCGGTTTCACTCACCCTAATAGTACAACCAAACTGACACAGCGGAGCGAAAAAGAACGAAAGAATTTTTGCGATATGTGAGGAGGAATTAAAACAGCTAGGGAGTGGATATAAGACCCGACTGGTCGGGAGAGGGGCGGGATATGCGACTGTTTCGATCGGGTATGGACTGAGCCTGGCGCTCGTTCCGGGTTTCGCGGATGTAGTCCAACTCCAACCATGCCATCCTGCTGTCCGGCTCCAACGTGAGGGAGTGGTCTAAGGCGGCTTCGGCTTCGTCCAACTGTTCCGCGTCGATGAGGCTGCTGCCGAGCCCCCTCCAGGCTCTTGCCTGCTGGGCCGGGAGGGCCCATGGGCGCCGGGTCAGCGCGAGGCGGTAGGAGGCAATCGCCTCTTCCACGCGTCCCAACTGCCGCAAGGCGAAGGCCTGCAAACAGAGGATGTCGGGGTGGTCGGGTTCGAGGTGGGCGGCTTCAGTGAGCAGCCGGAGCGCTTCGGCAGGATTTTGGCGCTCCATTTCGAGGAGGGCCAGGAGGTAGAAGGCATGGGAGTATGAGCCAGCCTTCCACACGATGGGATGGGGACGGGATGACGGGATACGGGCCCGGTAGTCCGAATAGGCAACGAACTCTTCGCTGGTCCAGCAATAAACCACTTCAGTTCCCGCGCTGCGGCGGAAGGCTTTCCAATCGCGGCCGGCTCCTCGAAGGACGCCATCGAGGATACGTTTGGCCGCGTCCAGGTTTCCGCTGCGAATCGAATCGATCGCCGTCCGGAGGAAATCATCCGTTATGGCCACTGATCAGATAGTGGAAGCCGCGAGGAATTCCTCGCGGAAAAAGTCGGCGCGGCTAAAACGTGTAGCCGAGTCCGAAGAGGGGAACCACGCGGTCCCGAAGTCCGTTGTCATCGAAGGCGACGAGCATGTTGGCGGAAAAGACGAGGTTGCCGGCCAGTTTCAGCTTGAAGCCGAATGCTCCGCTGTTCATCTGGATGTTCTGCTTGTTCGGGGAAAGCGTAACGCCGGTGGCGGGAGCGATGTTCTGTCCGCGGCCCGGCACGGTGGTCAAGACCAGGCGGTTGGCATCGAGCAGCGTCTGACCGAGGATGTCGGTCTGGAAAGTGATTCTTTGGGAAAAGCTGATGCCGGCGCCGGCGGACCAGGAGAAGATGTTCGGCAGGTCGCCCTTGGTGTTGGTGAAGATGTCGCCGGCCAGAAGGCTCTTGCCGTTCACCTGGTATCCGATGTTGAAGTGAGGAGAGATGCGGACAATGCCAAGGTCACGGGAGTGGAGAGAGAGGGCGGCGAAGGGTTTGAAGCCCGCCGAACCGGAGCCATGGTAGTTGAGTTCGTCGCCAGTGGGAAGCCGGAAATCGGCGCCAAGGGCAAAGGCGGCCGAGGGCCGCTCGAAGACGGTTCCCTTGACGCGAAGCAAAGTATCGCCGATTCCGGTGGAGGTCTGATGAGAGCGGCCGAAGGGTCCGGAGAGGACAAAGCCGGATTGTCCAAAGTCCTGACCGAAGGTGTTTCGGGAAGAATCGACGTTGAAGGTCTGGGCGCACCAGCAGGTGCCGCCGGCGGTGGGGTCGCCGGTGTTCACGATACGTCCGTTCGAGGCGACCGCGCCGACGGTGGCATTTACCCACGTGAGGGCAGCGGAAACATCGAGGCGGTTGGTGAGGCCATACGTGAAGAAGGCGACGTTTTGATCGAGGCGCAAGTCGATCTGGAGATCGGCCGTGGTGGGAGAGGTTTTCTGGCGCACGCCGTCCTGGAGGATTTTCGTGTCTGCTCCGCCCATGTCGAGCGCATGAATATCGCCGAGAGGCTGACCTTCGAGTTTGCTGAACCGGAACTGCTGCCGCGTAAAGCCCATGTAGAAGCGGCGCTTGCCGATGGTTTCGGCGCGCTCGGTGAGGATGGGGCCGAGGCTTTGGGCGGAGGGAAGGGAAGCGCCGGTGGCGGGGTCCTCGCGAAAGATGACGCCGGAGGCGGGAGAGGCGATGGGGAGGGCGGAAAGCTGCGTGGCAATTCCGATGTTGAATGGCCGCATGAGGCCGCCGGCGACGGGGCCGAAGTTGCTGTTGGAACCAACGACCGTACCGAAATCAGCGGAGCGGAAGGGGTCAGTGTCCTTGAGCGACACGCCCAATTGCGGGTGGGCGTCAACGGCATTGGGGATGACGAAAATGAGTTTCCCTGAATTGTTCTGTGCGTGCAGGGTTCCGAGCGAACAGGTGAGCAGGAGCATACCCAGTCTCCTATTTAAGATAAGCATATCCTTTTTTCTAGCCTCCTCTAGTTGGAATTTTGAATGTTTTGGATAACCCAGATGGATCCTTTTTTTCCCAGGATGACGTTCACCTTGCGTGGAGGGCTGTTCGAGGAACGGCCCTTTTGCACGGTAATGGTGGACATCTGACAGACGAGAGTAGCCGTGTTGCCGCGGATTTCAGGGTCAGACAGAGTTTGTAGACTCATGGTCATGCGGACATTCCGGTCCGTGAAGGCGCGTTTCAGGCCTTCGACGCTGTTTTGCGGGACGCCGGGATACGCCGCTTTGAGGGCATCGATGTCCTTCTGCTCAAACGCGGCGGTGTAGCGCGCCAAGGCTGCGTAGATGGCATTCCGCTCGGATTGTGAATGCTCACTGGTTTGCGGGGCGGTGGGGACGGGCGGCCTGCTCAGGCGCTCGATCTCACGGGCGGCGCGGGCGGCCGCATCGGGATCGTCCTTGTAGAGTCCGCGGTAGGCGTTCAATGCCGAAAGGTTGTTCCTGTCGAGCGCGTTCCAATCGATGCGGGCGGCGGTCTGGAGCGCCTCGCGGGCGTAGCGGCTGGAGGCATGGCGCGAAGCAAAATCGCGGAGCGAGGCAGAATCGCCCTTGTTGACGGACTTCCAATGCAGGTCGTCGAGCACTTGCTGCGCCACCGCGGTAAAGGGGCTGTTGGGATGCCGTCGCAGGAAATCCTCCACCGCGGCGGCATTCTGGGCGGCGCGTGCCTTCTCCCAATCCTGTGCAATGGCAGCCTGCGGGTCCGCGACCTTCGGCAGCGGCGTGAGGGCTGTTTCGGCGGGAGTCAACTGCACCGTCTCGCCGGGTTCAAAACGCTTCATGATCTGGCGCGGCACGAACTGGTCGCGGGAGATTTCGATGGTCCGCTCACCGGGAGGGACGGCGACGGAGAGGGAGCCATCCTTGGAAAGAGTTCCGATGGCCTTGCCCTCCGGCATCTGGCGCACCTGAGCTCCCGGTGGGCCGCCCTGGATCACCAGTGTCGCGTCCATCGGTGTCAGGCGAAGGGCGACCTCCTGCCTGGAGTCTTTGGCTACGCGCACATGGCGATCCGGTTCGCCGCGGTATCCATGTTTTTCCGCGCGCAAGGAATAATCCCTGGCTTCCACCGTCAGTCGCAGATGACCTTGTGCATCGGTGCGGCCGTAAGACTTGCCGTTGAGCAGGACCTGCACTCCCTCGATGCCGGTGGAAACGGCGAGGATGCCTTGGGGTGTGGCGGGGGCCGGAGGCGGAGGAGAAGGCGGCTCGGTGCGCACCGCTTCCAGCACAATTTCAATGGGCGTTGGGTTCGGCTGATCTTTGGTAAGCGTGAAGCTTTGACGTATGCTTTTATGGCCGGAAAGCGAGATCTCGAGTTGGTGCTCTCCGAAGGGGAGATCGAGCCGGCACGAAGGAGTGACGCAACTTCGGTTTTCCACGCGAACGGAAGCTCCTGGCGGAGTGGTGCGGATCTCCACGGTCGCGTGATCGGGGCTGGAATTGGCCCGGTAGGCGACGAAAGCCCCTGCGCCGAGCAAAGCGGCCAGACCCGCGCCCCACAGCCCCTTCTTCGATCTGGAGGAGGAGGCTACCGGCGGAACGGAAGGTTGCGGAGGCGCGGGGCGTGGCCGGAGGATCTCTTCGATCCGGGCGTGGAGCGCGGCGAATTCGGCATCGTCCCGATGTGCGGCGGCGATGGCGGCGGCTTGGGCGGTGAGATCCCTGGTTTGTTTCCTGCTCGCGCCCGCCTGGAGTTTTTCGAAGATGCCCTGTAGGGAAACGAGCGCCTCCCGCCGTTCGGCCTGGCGCTGGATGGCCTGCTGCTCCTGGGCGATGCGCTCCCGGAGGCTGGCGAGGTGAGCGTCACCTGGATACTGCGACGCGGACTCATCGAGCAAACGGAGCGCATCCTGATGCCGGCCGCCGGCGGCGTGAGCTTCCGCTTCCGCGGCGATCCGCTGCCGCCTTTTGTTTCGCGCCTGCTCATAAATCTCCGCCCGAAACGCCTGGAGCGTGGATTCACTTGGGTAACGCCGGAGGATGCCATCGATCTGTTCGAGCGCGCCTTCCGCGTCGCCGGATGCCAGTTGCTTCTTGGCTGCGGCGATAGCCTGCACTACTTCCTGGCCGCGGCGGTGGTCCTCGCGCGCGGCGTCGATGCGGCGCCTCCAGTCGAGCAGCGCGGGTTCATCGCCGAACTCGGTACGGGCGGCGTTCAGGCGCTCGATCGCCTCGTCGAAGCGCATTCTGGTGAAGGCCTCCTCAATAGCGGCGCACGAGGAGTGGAGGGAGCGCTGGCGCTCCTGGGAGGATTTGGCGGTGGTGACAAGGTCACGGGCTACCAGAAGTTCGGCGTCGCCGGGGTAGTAAGCGAGTCCATGGTCGAGCAGTTCGAGAGCCTTGTCGAATTCCTTGGCTTGGCTGAGTTCGCGCGACCGGGCCACCACTTTCGCGATACGCTCCTGCTTCTGACGGCGGTCATTGTCGGCTTCCACTTGCCGCTTGAGTTCGAGCAGGGTTGCATCCCGCGGATCCCCGGCGAGCGCCTGTTCGATGAGCTGGAGGGCCTCCGGAAACCGCTGCTTTCGCCATTCGGAGCGAATAGCGTCCGTGGTTTTCTGGAGGCTTTGTTGCTTACGGATCTGAGTCCGCAGCGCCTCCAGCGCACCATCGGCTCCATACTCGAGGATCGTGTCCTCGATCAGGCGGAGGGCATCGTCAAAGCGATTCGCGGCGAAAGCCTGGCGGACTTTGTGCACGGCATCGAGCCGGGCCTTCTCGCGGTCCTTGGCGGATTTTGCCTGCGACGCGCCCTCCCGGGCCTGAAGCAACGCGGGATCGCCGGGATAGGTTTCAAGGCCGGCGTTCAGAAGATGGAGGGCGCGGTCGTAGAGGGATTGCGCGCTGAGTGAGGACGCTTCGGCGAGGATGCGGGAGACATCGGCGGCACGGCGCTGTTGTTCCAACTCGCGCTGCGTCCGGGAGAGGAGCGCCGAGGCTTCGGGGTCGCCGGGAACGAAAGCGAGAGCCTCGTTCAGAAGCGGCAGGGCAGCGGCGGGGTCATGGCGGTCGAGCAGAGCCTTGGCGCGCTCCATGACCTGTTCGTAGGAATCGCGGCGGCCGCGGACTTCCCGTTGTTCGAGGAACTGGCCGCGCAGCCGTGCGATTTCCTCATCCGCGCCATAGGAGGCGGTGTATTGGTCGATGGCCTGAACGGCTTCGGCGAATCTTTGCGCGGCCGCCAGGGACCGGCAATTGTCGAGGGCTTGTCCGCGGGCGGCGCGGCGGGCGTGACCGGCGCCTGCCTCCGTGACGCGGCGAAGCGATTCGCTCAGCGAATCCTCACCGGGGTAATCCGCGAGTCCTTTTTCGAGCACCCGCCTGGCGGCGTCGAACTGCTGCGCCTCGAGGAACCGGTGCGCTTCGTCGCGGATGCGGAGCACGGCATCGGCGCGCATGCGGTTCTGCCACTCGGAACGGGCGTAGGCGGCCAAGTTCTGGAGTTCCTCGGAATCGGGGTATTCATGCCGAAGGGCTTCGAGCCCTTCCATGCTCTCGGCGAGCAAGCCGCCGCGGATCTTATCCCTGAATTCCTGGAGCCTGATCTCCAGGTTTTCGCGGCGCTGCTTGTCCAGTTGCTCGCGGCGGGCGCGGGCGAGCAGTTCACTCACTTCGGGAGTACCGGGGAACTCGGTTTCGAGCGCCGCGAGGTGTTGGATAGCCTGTTCGAATGATCGCAACAGGATCGCTCCGCGAGCCTTGCTGAGGCCGTCCTGGAGCCTGCGTTCGCGATCGCGGGAGGCCATCTGGCGCTCGATTTCCTCGATCAGCGGTCCGGTCTCGGTGTTGGCGGGATCGGCCTCGCGGGCGGAACTGATCTTCTGGAATGCCCGGGTGAGATTTCCCTCCTGGAAGGCCTGTTTGCCATCAGAGAGGAGCTGTCTGACCTGCTCGGCCTTGCGCATGCCTGAGCGGGCTTCGTCAATCAGGGCGAGGATGGAAGGGTTCGAACGGTCGAGACGCAAAGCGGACTCGAGATTATGAATCGCATCCTGATAGTTGCCGGCTTGCAGCTTCATTCGTCCCGTGGTGAGCAGTTGCTCGATCTTGGGGCGAACGAGTTGTTTCTCGGTTTCCTGTTGGAGCAATCGCCGGAGTTGGCGAGCTTCCGCGTTGGCGGGGTCGAGTTCGAGGGACTCACGGGCCTTCGATTGGGCGGCCTCGATCTGACCCGTATCGGCTAGTTTTTTCGCCTCGGCGAGGAGGTTCCGCGCCTCGCGCTGCTGCAACTCGAGCATCAGGGGACGAATGTCGAGTTGCATGTCGTCGAGGCTTGGGTAGCGCATTTCGCGTTCTTTTTGAAGACCTCGCATGAGCGCCTGCTCGAGCGCTTCGGGACACTCGGGGCACAGGGTACGCAGCGGTTCCGGGTCGACGCTCATGATGCGGTACATCACGGCAGGCTGCGTGGCGGCGTTGAAGGGGTGCTGGCCAGTGAGGAGTTCGTAGTAGGTGATGGCGTAGGCGAAGATGTCGCTCAAGGGATCGTTAGTGGCTCCGCGGAACTGCTCCGGCGCCATGTAGCGAAGGGTGCCGGGCAGCATTCCGGTGCGTGTGAGCCGGGTGCCCGCGGCATGCGTTACCAGGGCGATGCCGAAATCCATGATCTTGACGGAACCCGTGGGCAGCACCATGATGTTGGCGGGCTTGACGTCCCTGTGGACGACCCCGTGGCTGTGCGCGTGCTGAAGTCCCTGGGCCACCTCCGCCATGATTTGCATTTTCTGGACGAGGGAGAGGGGGTGATGGGCGGCGATGATCCGTTGGAGGTCTTCGCCTTCGAGCAACTCCATCACGATGTAGGGCTCGCCTTCGTGTTCTCCGAAGTCGTAAATGGTGACGATGTTCTTGTGATGAAGCTTTCCGGCGGAAGCGGCTTCGTTACGAAAGCGGAGCAGAAGTTCGGGATCGCCGCCCGCGGTGAGAGTCTTCACCGCGACCATGCGGCCCATCGTCGGGTCGAAGGCGCGATAGACCCTGCCAAAGCCCCCCCGGCCCAATTCGATTTGTACTTCGTACCTTCCGATGCGCTGCATGATTCATGTCCCAGGCTCTGCGCGCACGCCGTCCTTGAGCGGCCAACCGAACTGGATGCCGGTAATTATAACATCCGCAGGGGGGTGAAGTTCGCCAGGAGAATCGTAAGCAGATCGCAAGCAGCCCGGCCTCCGGGACCGGGCTTTGATGGGTATTGGCTGAGCCGGCGTTTATGGGAAGAAGGCGCGTACGAGGAAAGTCATCAATTCCCCGCGCGTCAGCGTTCCGTCAGGAGAGTAAGTACCCAACGCGGCCGGCGTCGAGTACGTCGTTCCGTTGGAGATCCGCAACTCGCGCATCTTCTGGATGAAGGAGTAGTAGGGGTGAGTGTTCGGCACGTCCGAGAAGTAGGGCGAGCAGCCTGTGAACAATCCGAACTGGTCGCCGACGTTGGTCACCTGCGTTCCCGCGGGTTGGCAGGACGTTGTGGTGAAGGCTCCGCTGGTCACGGTTGGGAACACGGCGTTCATTTTCGCGCGGATGACGAAGACGGCCATTTCACCGCGTGTCAGCGTGCGTGTGGGGCAGAACCGGCGCTGGCCATCGTTGGTGGCTTCACAGCCCTTCGTGTAGCCGCGGCGGTACATCGTTTCGATATAGCGCCAGTCTCCGGAAGTGCCCGTGGTATTCGTCACCGTGCCTCCGCTCGCGCCGGGGCAGGCCACGTCTGCAAAGCTGCAGAAGATGCCGCCGGTGGAGTTGAGATAGGCGGTAATGCCGGTCTCGTCCATCTGGGAACGAAGCAGCCAGCGCGCCATTTCCGCGCGTGTGGCTGCTCCGGTGGGGTTAAACGCGGACTGCGTCCGGCTGCCCGGATCGATTTCCGTCTGCTTGGCGATTTGGATGTAGGTGAAGAACTGATGGCCCGGCTGGACGTCGGTGTAGGAAGCGATCGTGTTGTTGTACGGATCGCGAATGGGGAACGTCACCGGATAGTGCGCCACGTAGGTGCCCCATTGTCCGTAGCCGGGCACCGAGGCGAGGCGGCCTTTGGCGTACGAGCCGTAGAGCCAGAGCCCCATGTTGTTGGGGTCAGTGGAAGCGCCCCCGCGAATGCCGAACGGCACAATTTGCGGAGGGAATCCCGAGGGCTGCAGATCCTCGAGGAAATCGAACGGCGAAAGGGAGGCGGTCACGGGGTGGCGGAACGGCTGCGCGGTATCGTAGGCGTCTTCGCCGCAACGGATGTCAAACAGCCCGGGGTAGGCGCGGGCGGAGTTGGTGTTTCCGGTGAGTCCGGAACTGACCCCTGGCTCCTGTCCTTTGCAGGCCAGCAGGGCGACTGTGGCCATTTGGCCGTACTGGAAGGTGCGCGGATCAGAGGGCGCAAGGGGAGGGAAGACGGTTCCGGCGAACAGCTTTTCGAGGAAGGGCTGCACGTTGACGGGGAAAATGGAGCCGTATTGCACGACGTTCGCTGGAGTGTCATGCATGGGCGCGTAGTAGCTGCCGTTGGCCCAGCTTGTGTTGTAGACCTCCGTGGCGGCTCCGGTGGCGCTGAGTTTCTGAACGATGTCGTAGACGACGGTGGACCAGTTTGCCTCCTTGCAGTTGGAGTCCGCATCGCAGGGGGCCGTCGGCAGCGCTTGGAATTCAGGCAGGAACGCGACACGGGCGACATAGCGCTCGCCTTCGCGAGCAATTACGCGGTGGGGGCGGTCGTCTCCCACGTGCAGCCACGGCGTGGTGAGTTGGTTGTTGGGAGATGGCTGCGTCAACTTGTCCCTCTGAATGATGGAGTCGGGATTGATGAACCGCGGTACCGTGTGGGATTGCAAGGCGCCAAGGTGTGGGATGCCTCCGACGATGGCCGGGGTATTGACAGTCGCCGGTACGGAACTCACATTGGCGCCGAGTGTGCCGGCCACCGTTCGGGTGTAGATGATGGAGCGGTGATAGAGCAGCGTCTGAGGGTTGTTGTAGGACGGGAGGAATTCGGCGTTCACCGCGCCCCAGAGCGCCGAGTAGCCGCCATCGAGATTTCCATTGCCGCTGAAGCTGGCCAGCGCGCGCCCGCGCACGTGTTCCGGTTCGTAGTTGAGCCCGAACATGAATTCCGTGGCGCCACCGACGGTTCGGGACACCACACGGTCGAAGGTATAGGGCGCCGAGTTGACGACGCCGTTTGCAGCGGCTCCGGAGACGAGTCCCGGCGCCGGAACTTCGAACAGATCGTAGAAATCGCCCTGGATCTGCGGATTCAACTGTGAGGCTCCGGGGCACAGCGGACTCGCGCAACCGGGAGTGCTCGTCACACCTGTGTAGATGGCGGCTTTCTTGTAGACACGCGTCCGTGTTCCTTCCCAAGCGAGGGCCCCGCCGGCGTTCCTGGACGCCTGTTTCGCCGAGTTTCGCTCGTTTAGGAATCCACTGCGCAAGGCTAGCGGAACGTTGTCGTTGTACACGCTCGAGGTGACGACAATGTTGTCATTGTCCAAGCCCAGACGCGCGCTCGAGGGGAAGTAGCAGACTCGGGACAGGTCACCGACGGCTGTGTTGTTGCAATCGATCGTTCTTGCTCCAGGGAAAGAGCCGCCATTGCGGAGATCGGAAATGGAGTTGATGTTGCCAAACGGGCAGCCAGGTTCGCAGCTGTTGTCCGGGATTCCGTAGTAAGCTACCCAGTTCCCGTTGATGCCGCCGCTGTTCGGGTTCGCCTGGCTCGGGCCCGGCGGCTGCGGCGTCGTGAAGAACGTCGTGTTTCCGATCAGCCCGTTCACCGCGGGATTCGTGTTCGGCGTGCAAACGCTGGTGAAGCCACCACCTGTGCCCTGGCAACCGGTGGCCCACTTCGAGGCGATCAGCACCCAACTCGCCTTGCGGCGCAGGGGCGAGGTGGTCTGCGTCGGCACGCCCGAGCAGCCGCTGCAGCTCACCAGCCCGGTGTCCACCACCGTGAACAGAACCACGA
>JADLBD010000036.1 GCA_020847975.1 Bryobacterales bacterium
AACCATCCCGGCCCGGAAATTCTCATGTCAACCAATGAAGTGGATTTGAAGAAGACGGTCAATCTGCCGAAGACCGGCTTCGCGATGAAGGCCAACCTGCCGCAAACGGAACCGAAGCTGCTCGCCCATTGGGCGGAAACGAAGCTCTATGAACGGATCCGCAAGGCGAGCGCGGGACGGCCGCGATATGTGCTCCATGACGGCCCGCCGTATGCCAACGGCCGCATTCACCTCGGAACTGCTTTCAACAAGACGCTGAAGGACTTCATTGTCAAGTCGAAGACCATGGCGGGTTTCGACTCGCCGTACGTGCCGGGATTCGATTGCCATGGCCTGCCCATTGAGATCAAAGTGGACGCCGAACTGGGGAAGAAGAAGGCCTCGATGAGCGCGGTGGAGATCCGGCAGGCTTGCCGGAAGTACGCGCAGAAGTTCGTCGGGCTGCAATCGGAGGATTTTCAGCGGCTCGGGGTGTTCGGCAAATGGGATGACCCCTATCTGACGATGAGCGCCGAATACCAGGCGAAGATCGCGGGAGCCTTCGTTGATTTTCTGGACCAGGGGTATGTATATAAAGGGCTGAAGCCGGTCAACTGGTGCATCCATTGCCGCACGGCGCTGGCCGAGGCGGAAGTGGAGTACGAGTCGCACGCGAGCCCCTCGATCTGGGTTCGCTTCGTACTGGCATCGGACCCGGCTGCCATCGATCCCGCGCTCGCGGGCAGGAAGGTATACGGGCTCATCTGGACCACCACGCCGTGGACCATTCCGGCCAACATGGCCATCGCGTTTAACCCGCGTTTCGAGTACGTCGCGGCGGACGTCAACGGAGATGTCTATCTGCTGGCGCGGGACCTGTTGAAAGAGACCGGGGAGAAATGCGGGTGGGCCGATCCGCGCGTGCTCGCCACCTTCCCGGGCGCGCGGATGGAGGGATCGGTCTTCCGCCACCCCTTCCTGGAGCGCGACTCGAAGGGTATTCTGGCGGATCACGTCACCCTCGAACAGGGAACGGGAGCCGTACATACCGCTCCCGGCCACGGACAGGAAGACTATGTCATCGGGCAGCAGTACGGTATCGCCACATACTGTCCGGTGGATGCGAGCGGAGCGTTCTTTGCCGCCGAGGGGGCCGATGGAGTCCTGCCCGAGGAGTTGCTGGGGCAGACGGTGTGGAAGGCGAATCCCATAGTCGCCAGCATTCTGCGGGAGCGCGGGGCGCTGCTGGCGGAGAAGCGAATCGACCACAGCTATCCGCATTGCTGGCGCTGCCACAACCCGACCATCTTCCGGGCGACGGAGCAGTGGTTCATCGGGATGGAGCGCAACAACCTTCGGCAGAAGGCGCTCGAGGCAATCAGGAAGGTGAAGTGGATGCCTGCCTGGGGCGAGGAGCGAATCTCGAACATGATCGCGACGCGCCCGGACTGGTGTATCTCGCGCCAGCGGACGTGGGGCGTGCCGATCATCGTGTTCTATTGCGAAGACTGCGGAGAGGCGTTGACGGATCGCAAGGTTCTGGACCGCGTGGTGGCGCTGTTTGCCGAACACTCGGCCGACGTCTGGTATGCGCGCAGCGCGGCGGAACTGGCTGGGCCGGAGGCGAAGTGCGCCAAGTGCGGCGGCACGAATTTCCGCAAGGAAACGGATATCCTCGATGTGTGGTTCGATTCGGGCTCGAGCCATCTGGCGGTGCTGAATGAGCGCTATGAACTCGAATGGCCTTCCGATCTCTATCTCGAGGGCGGCGATCAATACCGCGGCTGGTTTCACAGTTCGCTGCTGGTGGGGACCGGGTTGCGCGGCGCGGCGCCGTACCGGGAGTGCGCCACCAACGGATGGGCTCTCGATGGGGAGGGCCGGGCGATGTCGAAATCGCTGGGCAACGTGATTCTCCCCGAGGATGTCATCAAGCAGAGCGGGGCGGAAGTGCTCCGTCTGTGGGCGGCGTCGGTGGAATTTCACGAGGATGTGCGCATCTCGCCAACGATCCTGGCGCGGCTGACGGAGGCGTACCGGAAGATGCGCAACACATTCAAGTACGCGTTGGGCAACCTGGCGGATTTCGATCCGTCCAATGATATGGTGGCTGCCGCCGAACAATTGGAGTTTGACCAGTGGATCCTGTGGCGAGCTGAAAACCTGATTGAACGCTGCCGGAAGAGTTACGCCGACTTCGCATTTCACAAGGTATACCAGGCGCTGTACAACTTCGCGACGACGGACTTGAGCGCGGTTTATTTCGACGTGATCAAAGACCGGCTGTATACGGCGGCCCCGAAGTCTTTATACCGCCGGAGCGCGCAGACTTCGCTTTACAAGCTGACCAGTCTGCTGGCGCGGCTGCTGGCTCCGCTGTTGACCTTTACCACCGAAGAGGCGTGGCAGCACTTCCAGCGCATGGAGGGGGACCCGGACAGCGTCCATTTGACGCTCTTTCCGGAGCCGTCCTATCCGACGGAAGGGCTTTCGGCGGCGCAGCGGGAACGGGCGACGAATTGGGACAAACTGATGCCGGTGCGCGACCAGGTGCTGAAGGCGCTGGAGGTGGCGCGGCAGGAGAAGTTCATCGGTGCTCCGCTCGAGGCGCGCATCCGGCTGCAGGCAGGCAACGCTCTGTATCCGCTGCTCGATGAGTACCGTTCGCAGCTTCCCGCGCTGTTCATCGTCTCGCAGGTAGCGCTGGAAAACCACGCTGAGGCCGATTTGGCCGTGCATGTGGAGGGGGCTGCCGGACAGAAGTGCGAACGGTGCTGGAAGTATTCCACCGTAATCGGCGTGGATCCGGACTTCCCCACGGTGTGCGACTGGTGCTCGGCGGCGCTCAAGGAACTGCGCGGATGATCTCCCGCCCCGCGCGATTCGGCATCTCGGCGGCGGTATGGATCCTCGACCGGCTGACGAAATACTGGATCGAACAGAATGTCGGCGCCTGGGATGTCCATGCGGTCATTCCCGGAGTGTTCAATATCGTTCATGCCCAGAACCGCGGCGCGGCCTTCGGCTTTCTCAACCAGGGGGAAGGGATGTGGCGAACACTGGTGCTGGTGGGTGTGTCGCTGGTGGTCATGGTGTTCGTCGCCGTCCAGTTGTGGCGGCTTCCGCGGAATGTGTGGCCGGGGGGGAATGCGGCCCCCGTCGCGCTGGCGCTGGTCCTGGGCGGCGCCGCCGGAAACCTCTTCGACCGGGCCATGCGAGGGTCAGTGACGGATTTTCTACAGGTCTTTATCGGCCCCTACGAGTGGCCGAGTTTCAACGTGGCGGACAGTGCGATCAGCATCGGCGCGGGGCTGCTGATCTTGTCCTTGTGGCGGGCCCGCGAGCAGGCGACGGTTTGAATGTTCCCGAAGATCTTTTCCATTGGTAGTTTCTTCCTGCCCACCTATGGTGTGCTGGTGACGCTGGGATTCCTGCTTGGGCTATGGGTGACGGGGAAACTCGCCCGGCGGCAGGGGCTCGACCCGCGGGTGACGACGGATCTGGGCATCTATGTGGCGTTGGCCGGACTGGGCGGCGCCAAGCTGATGATGATTCTCTATGACCTGCCCTACTACGTGAAGAATCCGCTCGAGATCGTGTCGTTCTCGACGCTTCAGGCCGGCGGCGTGTTTTTCGGGGGCTTGATCGGGGCGCTGATCGTGGCGGTGTGGTATGTGCGATCGCGCAAATTGCGCTTCGTCAAAGTAGGGGATGTTTTCGCTCCCGGGATTGCTTTAGGGCATGCCATCGGGCGGATCGGATGCTTTTCGGCGGGCTGCTGCTGGGGCCAGGAGTGCAAATTGCCATGGGCGGTGACGTTCCACGATCCGGAGGCGTATAAGCTGGTGGGCGTACCGCTGGGGATTCCGCTGCACCCCACGCAACTTTATGAATCGATTGCGGAATTCCTGATTTTTGCGATCCTCTACCGGAGCATCCGGCGGTCGCACCGTGAGGGCGCCGTCATTGGGCTGTACCTCGTGTTGTACCCTACGGCGAGGTTCCTGGTGGAGTTTGTCCGGGCGCATGATCAGGCGAATCCGTTTGGGTGGGTGCTGACCGCGGCGCAATGGACGACGCTGTTCCTGATCCCGCTGGGTTTGTGGTTGATGAAGGGACGGGAGCAGGAGGCGGCGGCATAGTGCCCGGGGGAATAACCTTAGTACTCTTAAGGACAAAGTTTGTCTTAGGTTGGGGCATAGCGAGGCAAGTGGAAGCATGGTTTCGGCTTGGATCGCGACTTGGCGCGGGGAACCTAGTACAGCGGTAGGGGGAAGAGGGATCTTCGTACGGTGGTGCTTAAGATCACCCTTAGGGTGAACTAAGCAAACCTCGGCAATCCACCCCAAGATTCTGCTGATTTCCTTTTCCACCTTCCGGCTGTAAGGTGGATCTTGAGGCATTTCTCAATCCGTACGTCAGGACAGGTCTCTGCTATGCACGCAAGTATTTCCGATCGATCTGCTGAGCCGGAGAGGCGCGATGTCGCGCCTGCTGGGCGGCGGGTAAGCGGAACCAGGAGGCGGAAACAACCCGGGCACGCCCTGATGGAGGGCGGGTTGGTGCTGATTCCGTTTTTCGCCTTGTTCTTCGCGTTTGTCGATTACGGGATGGCGATCTTTCTGAGAAACACGTTCCAGCATGCCGTTCGCGAAGGCGTGCGGTATGCGGTCACCTATCAGACTCTGAGCCCCTCCACGGGACAGGATGCTTCCGTCAAGTCCGTAGTACAGACAAATGCGATGGGCTTCCTGAACGGGGCGAACGCGAGCCTCATCCAGATTCATTATTACGACGGGAAGAC
Organism: Bryobacterales bacterium; assembly: GCA_020847975.1. Lineage (GTDB taxonomy): Bacteria > Acidobacteriota > Terriglobia > Bryobacterales > Bryobacteraceae > CADEFT01. Next base: position 4,784 of record JADLBD010000036.1, read on the forward strand.
GCTGGTGGAAACCGGGTCCAATAGTCCGGGCAACATTGTCGAGGTATCGGTGCAAGGTTATCAATGGGGAGTAGTTGCGCCCCTGCTGCGCAGCGCGAGCCCTATTGGACTTAACGCATTTTCCTCGGACCGCATGGAGGCGCTGCCGGACGGGCAGTTTGCGCCGCCTCCGAGGTAGGCCAAGGGAAGGAATTCGTGGGGGCGAAGATGAACCATACAATAAGCGTGAGCGAACGCCGGCGAAGCCGGCAGCGGGGCAGCAACATCATGGAGTTTGCCCTGTTGAGCATTTTTCTGTTCCCCCTGTTCATGGGGACCATCACCACGGGCATGGGCTTGGGAAAGATGATTCAGACGGCGCAGATCTCCCGTGATGCGGGGCACATGTTTGTGCGATTAGTCGACTTTTCCCTGCCCGCCAACCAGGACCTGATCGTGCGGCTGGCCAAGGGAATGAACATGACGCGCACGGGGGGTAACGGCACGGTGGTCTTGACGCAGGTGTTGATGATTGGAGATGACGAATGCAACGCGGCGGGGTTGACGGGAACGAATTGCGCCAACCGTTACTATCCGGTGATCACACAACGGCTTGTCGTCGGGAACCCTTCACTGTACACGAGTTCCATTGGCACGCCGAGCGCTAACCTGATTCATGCGGACGGGACGATTGACGTCAACGACTATCTGACTGATGTCAGTTGCCGGGCGCTGACGCTCTCGACCAACACCTCGCCGAACCCCTATGTCGGTCTGCTGACATTGAATGCCTCCGAGCGGACCTACATATCGGAAGGATACTTCACCGCGCCGGAACTGGCGTTCCTGAATAACAACCGGCCGGTCAACATTTACGCGCGCAACTATTTCTAGAAGGGCAGACAGAATGAAACCTAACTCCAAACCAATCAGCCGTAAGAAAAAAGGGTTCGTCATTGTTACGGGCGGGTTGATGCTCCTGTTCGTCATTCCGGTCGTGGGTTTGGCCATCGACGCGTCGTTTCTGTTTGCCGTGAAGGCGCGGCTGCAATCGGCCACGGACGCGGCGGCGCTGGCGGCGGCGCGGTCGCTGTCCGTAGGCCTCACGCTGGCAGAGCAACAGGGCTCGGCGATTTCGCGCGCCCAGGCGTTCTTTGCCGCGAACTACCCGCCCGGGCTATTCAACACAAACAGCCGGAGCCTGTCGGTGGATGTGGCGGAGACTGGCTTCCGCACACGTACCGTGACGGTGACCGCAGCGGTGGATTCGCCGTTGTTCTTCATGCGCATCCTGGTCAATTCGCCCACTACGATTGTTTCCGCTACCGGAAGGGCGTCGCGCCGCGACGTGAACGTCATCCTGGTGATGGACCGCTCCGGTTCCATGAACAGCAATGGCGGCTGTCCGGCGATGCGAAGCGCCGCCAAGGGGTTTGTGAACCTGTTCGCGAATCAGCGCGACCGGCTGGCGATGATCACCTTCGGCATCTCCTATGCTCTCAGCTATCCGGCGAACATGAACTTCAAGACCAGCAGCCCGACGCTGCCAGCAGTGATCGACACCATCACCTGCAGCGGTGGTACGGGGATCGCGCAGGCTTTATACAAGGGATATGAGCAGATCGCCCAAATCAATGAGCCCGGGGCTCTCAACGTGATCCTGCTATTCACGGACGGTGTGCCCAACACGGTCACGGCCGATTTTCCTGTGAACATTCTGGATACAAGCCGTGTTGCGGACAATGCCAGCCTGCCGCAATCGCCGAAAAACAGCCGCTGCTATGACTGGAACAACAACCAGTCGTGGACCAGGCCCAATCCGTACCTGGGCCAGCAGAATCCGCTCTGGCAGCCGCGAAACCAATTCTTCCGGGGCGCCGTGTATTCCCAGGAAGGGCTTTCAGGCGGGGGCAACACGTTGTTAGGCGTAGTACCATACACCTCTCCAGGGTTCACGGACCCCTCCGGTGTCATCGGTTATCCTTACAATTCCGCTGCCAGCCCAGCCACTCTATACTCGACCCCCGCCAAGACCGGGGATTGCTGGTTCCAGGGCGGCAGAGGACACAACGGTAACAGCCAGGGGACGGGCACCTCGCACGTTCAATATGACATCGCTTACTTCCCTGACACGGATACGTACGGGACAGCGCTCCGCAGCGCCGACAACTTCGTGCCGGTGAACAATTTCCCGGGTTCGAATCCATATGCAGGGAAGATCGATGTTCGCGACAAGACGAACATGATGAACGCGGCGATTGCCGCCGCGGACAACGTGGGGAAGCGGATCCGCAACCGGGACCTGGCGCCCAATGTGAACACCGTCGTCTACACCATCGGACTAGGCGAAACACAGGCCAATCAGGAAACACTGCTGAAGCGCATTGCGAACGACGCGGCGAGCCCCATCTATGACCAGAACAAGCTGGAAGGGTTGTACGTATACGCCCCAACAGCCGCCGATCTGAACGCGGCGTTTGTCCGGATCGCGGCCGAGATTCTGAGGTTCACGCACTAGAGAGGCGAGAGAAAGAATCGTCCCGCAGGACTCCCGGCAGGGTAGCGGCTGGCGCAAGCCGCTTTCCCTGCCGGGCTTGTTTTTGCCCGTCTCTCCACCGCCCTGTTAATTGTCGAAAAGGTACCATTACCCGCCAAACGGAAGCGCCATGCAAATTGGGACCATGGCTACATTGCCGATTCAGGCGCAATCGGCGAGAAAAGGATCATGGTTCTTTTCCGGTTCCTTCTCCTGGCCGTACTCCTGAGACTTTATCCGCTACTGGCTGAGATGCGGGAGCGGAGGTTGGGTTCGGATGGTTTATATGGAGCCGCGAGGTGCGAGTTCCTCCATGCGCGTCCGGGAGCGGCCTTGGAGACATTCCAGGCGACGGCATCGATTGACCCTTCGTGCCAGGGGGCTTATGTAGACATGGCACGGGCGCGGAATTCCCAGCAGCGATACGGCGAAGCCGAACAGGCGGCGCGGCGGGCGGTGGAATTGAGGAAGCTCGATCTGCGGGCGCGCTTCGAGTTAGGCGTAGCACTCGCCGGACAGAGACGGAACCTCCGGGAGGCGATGGACAACCTCCGCATGGCCGCGGCGGAAATCCCCGAGGCCCATCTGGAACTCAGCCGGCTGTTCCTCGAGGAGGGCAACTTCGAGTTGGCGATGCGCGAATTGCAGGCGTTCCGGAAGACCGGGAGGCTCGCCGGAGCCGGCCCGGGTCAACTCTTGGCGAAGTAGAGCGCTGTGGCGCGCTCGAGATCGGCCTTGGTCATTCTGGGGGGGCGGTTTTCATAGCGGCCGATGGAGACCAGAATATTACAAATGTCGTTAGGATAGCAGGCGCGCAGTTCCGTTCGGCCTTCACGCAGGCAGAGCTTGCGGAGGTATTCGGCGCTATCCTGCTCACAGGGAATATTCTTCAAACCGACGACGCGGTTGAAGATCTGGTCAAAGCTGTGGGAATCGACGGCCTCGACGAATATTTTGTTATGGATACGGCGCAGGAAGGCTTCATCGGCGAGATCGGCGGGATCGAGGTTGGTGGAGAAGACCACCATCAGTTCAAATGGAATCTGGAACTTGACGCCGTAGCGGAGGGTTAAGTAATCGACGCGGCGATCAAGGGGAACAATCCAGCGGTTGAGCAGATCGCGCGGGCTCATGAGCTGGCGGCCGAAGTCGTCGATGATGAAAATGCCGTTGTTGGCTTTCATCTGTAGGGGCGCGGCATAGATTCCGCTGGAATCATCGAGGCGGAGTTCGAGCATGCTGGGGATGAGCTCGCCGCCCACAACAATGCACGGCCGGCGGCAAAGCACCCAGCGGGGATCAATTTCCGGGTCTTCCATCTCCAGGCGTGTGTGGACGACGGGGTCATAGAGTGAGATGATCTGGCCATCCACCTCCACGGCAAAGGGAATGAGGACGGCGTCCTGATAAACGCGAAGCATGCGCTCGGCAAGGCTGGTTTTACCATTTCCGGTGGGACCGTAGATAAAGACCGAGGTTTGCGAGATGAGGGCGGGGCCGAGCTGATCGAGCATACGATCGGAGATGATCATGTCGGAGAATGCGCCGCGAAGCACGCGGCGGTCCACCTGAACGTTGGCGGACTGCATCTTCGTAGCCATGTGGTAGTCTTTGAGGGAAACCGGGCAAGCTCCGGCGTATTGAGAGATCTGGAAGCGGTCCGAGGCAAGTTGCTTTCCGGCGCTCGTAAGCTGGATATTGTAATCATTCCCATTCATGCCGCGGACATCGACGAGCTGCTGTTGGCGAAGCTGGCGGAAGACCAGGTCGATAATCGGTATGGACAGCCTCAGCTTCTGGCTGAGCAGCGTCAAAGTGCTGAAACCTTCGAGCAACAGACGGCGCAGCACCAAATCGGTGATCAAAGAAAGCTGGATTCCCAGATCTTCCAGAGTCGGCGGAACGGCTGGAGCGAAGGCGGAATGAACCGCGGTAGTGGACATAGTTCTCCTTGCTTCCCGTTCTATCGGCGGGCAGGCGGATCAAGTTTATCCACGCAGCGGCGCCGTCGAGCGTCAATGTCATTGGTGAGGCGTCCGCTTGCTATCCTCTGCCTGGCGTTGTGCACGGGAATAGTGTGTCCGGGCGGCGAAAGTGCAGGTTCGCTAGCGAAGAGAGCGCGAAAAGCGGAAAAAGCCGGGGATGTGGTGAAGGCTTATCTGCTGTACGCCGAGGCGGCCGCGGCGGATCCGAAGAACCATTCCTATTGGGTGCGGAGCCAAGCGCTGAGAACCCGGGCCATGCGGGAATCCAAGACCATGCCGGCATCGATAACCGAACAGCCGCCGCCTGGGAAGAAGCAGGAGGATGCCAAGCGGCCCGGATTCCTCGTGGGAACGGACATCACCCGCGAGGAGGTGGAAGAGTCGCGGCGTCCGCTTCCACCGGAAGAGCTGAAGGGAGTTCCCGGCAGGAAGAATTTCGACCTGAAAGCGAATGCGCGTACGCTGTTTACCAAGGTGACGCAGAGCTTCGGGCTGGATCTGGTGTTCGATGCCGACTATCCGGAGGCTGGACCCACAATCCGTTTCCAACTGAATGACGTGGACCTCCGCACGGCGTTGTACGCGCTGGAGTCGGCCACGTCATCCTTCGCCGTGCCGCTGAGCGGGAAGCTGCTGATGATCTACAAGGATACGCAGCAGAAGCGGACGGAGGCGGAGCCGAACATGGCGGTGACGCTGTCGATCCCGAACCCGGTGACGGTGCAGGAGGCGCAGGAGCTGGCGCGGGCTGTGCAACAGGTGTTGGAAATCAAGCGGTTCGCCGTGGACGGGGGACAGCGGCTGGTGTTGATCAGGGATCGCGTGGGGAAGGTGCGAACGGCACAGGCGCTGTACGAGCAGTTGCTGACGCTGCGGTCGCAGGTGATGGTGGAGGTGGAGCTGGTGGAACTGTCGGAGAGCTATGAGTTGCACTATGGCTTCAGCCTGCCGACAGCGACAGCGATCGCCTTTCTGGGGCGAAAGGGAACGCCTACGCGGGGGCTGCGAATGTTTCCTGATTTCGCGCCGGGATTCACGAAGTTTCTGGTGGCGGGCGGCGGGCTGTCGACAATCGCGCTGGCGATTTCCAATGCGACGGCGTTCGCGAGCGTGGCCAACGGGCGGGCGGTTTCCCTGTTCAAGACAGAGATCCGGTCGCTCGACTCGCAGGAGGCAACCATCCATATCGGGGACAAGTATCCGATCGTCACCCAGCAGTTCATGGGAACGGGCGGAATATCGCCGTATGCGACGCCATCGACGTTCAACTTCGAGGATCTGGGGCTGGTGCTGAAGTTGACGCCGCGAATTCACAGTTCACACGAAGTGTCGCTGCAGGTGGATGCGGAATTCAAGGTGCTGGGAAGCAGCAGCTACAACGGAATTCCGGTGATCCAGAATCGCAAGTTCGCCTCGACCGTGAGGTTGAAGGAAGGGGAGGATGCGGTGATTGCGGGGCTGATGTCGGTTTCCGAGGCGCGGAACATTTCCGGGATTGCGGGCCTTGCTTCCGTGCCGGTCCTGAGCCAGCTATTGACGGAGCGCACGGTATCGACGCAGACGGGTCAGGTGCTGGTGGTAATCAAGCCGCACATCATCGATGGCGTCCCGTCGGAGACCATCACGAAGGCTATCTATACCGGAAGCGAGGGACGCTGGAATACGCTTCCTTCGAGCCAGACACGATAGGATGTCTTCATGGATTACCCGATGCGTATCGGAGGCGAGCCCGTCGCCTCCGCCCAGCCGCTGGACGTGCGGCTTCCCTACGACGGAACGACGGTAGGGACCATTTTCCAGGCCGGCCGGGAGCTTGTGGAGGCAGCCGTGAAGGCGGCAAAAGCCGCGGGCGGCGCGATGCGGGAGATGATCCTGGACGAGCGGGCGACGATTTTGCGCAAGGCGTATGACCGGCTGCTCGAGAGGAAGGAAGAGTTCGCCAAGGCGATCAGTTCGGAATCGGGCAAGCCGATCAAAGAGGCGCGGATGGAGGTGGACCGGTCCGCGCTGACGCTGTTGTTTTCCTCCGAAGAGGCGCACCGGCTGCACGGAGAGGTGGTGCCGATGGACGCCTCGCCGGGCGGAAGGGGCCACATGGCGATGACAGTACGCGAGCCGGTGGGAGTGATCGCGGCCATCACGCCTTTCAACTTTCCGCTGAATCTGGCGATGCACAAGATTGGCCCGGCTCTCGCCGCGGGCAACACGGTGGTCCACAAGCCGGCTTCGGCGACGCCGATCAGCGCGATCATGATGGCGGACCTGTTCACCGAATGCGGACTGCCGAAAGGTGCGCTGAACGTGATCACCGGTCCTGGCGGCTCGATCGGGGAGCACCTCTGTTTTCACCAGGACGTAGCGATGATCACGTTCACGGGCAGCCCGGAAGTGGGTCTGCGGCTGCGGAATCTGGCGGGAATGAAGCGTGTGACGCTCGAGTTGGGGAACAACTCGGCGGTGATCGTGGAGGGCGATGCAAACCTGGAGGAGGCGGCGGCGCGCTGTGTGGCGGGAAGCTTCGCGCATTCCGGGCAGGTGTGCATTTCGGTGCAGCGGATCTTTGTCGAGGAGACGGTGCGGAGCGAGTTCATGGACCGCATGGTGGAGTTGACGGAAAAGCTGAAGCTGGGGCATCCGCATGATCCGGGAACCGATATCAGTTCGCTGATCACGGAGAAGGAAGCCGAGCGCGTGGAGAGCTGGATTGACGAGGCGGTGCGGCATGGGGCCAGACTGTTGACGGGCGGGGTGCGCAAGCGCGCCACCGTGGAGCCCGCGGTGCTGGCCGATGTGCCGGCAAACGTGCAGATCTCCTGCAAAGAGGCCTTCGGGCCGGTGGTGGGGATCAACGGATACAGGAACCTGGAAGAGGCGGTAGCGCGGGTGAACGAGAGCGACTACGGCCTGCAGGCGGGAATCTACACGCGCGATATCACGAAGGCGTTCACGGCAGCGCGGAAAGTGCGCGTCGGCGGATTCATGATCAACGAAATTCCGCAGTACCGCGTGGACCAGATGCCTTACGGCGGAGTGAAGCTGAGCGGGACGGGAAGGGAAGGGCCGAAGTACGCAATTGAGGAGATGACGGAGCCGAAGCTGATCTGCTGGAAAGTCTGAACGGGGTTTAGTTCAGATTAGACTTGACGCTCGCCTCGGTGCCGAAATTGCGGTAGTGCTTGTACTCGGTCACGTTACGGGTACAGGCGCCGCTGCCGTTCATACAGCCGATGCTTTCTCCGCTGGCGGGCATCAGGTAGACCTTCTGGCCGATGCGGACATAGGAATATTCGAGTTTCGACTCCGCTTTGCGAAAAGGAAACTCGTCCGGAATGGAGAGTGCGCGCTGCTCCAGGCGGAGAACGCGGCGGGTATCCTCATCCACCCAGATGGAGCCTTCATAGGCGGGGTTGTAGTGACGCCCGTCGGGGGAGACGAGGCTCCAGTGGGAGTTCGGCTGCTCGACTTTGAAATCGTAGACCCAGGCGGGGCGAGAGCCCACCTGCTCCTCGCCGCGGCGGGTGAAGGCGGCTTTCGCGGCCGGGGAGAGAAGGGCGTCGAGGGTGGCGCCGAAGTCGCGGGCGCCCCAGTCCGCGGTTTTATCCGCGGGGCGGTCTGCCGGCCGGCCGTTGATTTCGAAGTTGTGATACTCCTCTTTGCCGCCGGAGTAGCTCAACTCGGCGGTGACCACATCAATGGGCTGCCAGGAGCCGGCGCCGCCCATGCTATAGAAGCGGCTGGTGGATTGTTGGGCGGTGAAGTTCGGGAGAGTGGCGGAAAAAGCGGTTGCGCCGCCGCGCGCATCCCTGAGAATCTGTTCGTCCGTATCGCGCTTGGGGTCGCGAGGGCGAGGTGGGATGGATACCGGTTCCGATGCCGTTTCGGCGGCTGCGGTTGCGGCGGATTCGGATTGGGCCGCGGGCGGCGCGGGTTCACTCGACTTGTCGTCTATGGTGACCGTGCGCGGCTTGCTGAGGTCTTCGGAATTGGGGGAGCGGACGGCGGATTCGTCGAGAGGTTTTTCCGCCGATGCCCGATCGTTGGCGGAGCCTTCATGCATCAGGATGACGCGGAGGGCGGTTTCTTCGTCGTCGGGGTTGACCTGGACGGTGAGTTCATCGCCGGGGTGGAGAAGAGAGTCGCGAATGGGGTCGCCGGCCTTGTTGCGGAACTGCGTCTTGGCGAGGAGACGAAAGCGGAGCAGGCCCTTGCGGGATTCGAGGATGAGATCCTTTTCGCTCAACTTCCTCAGGCGGCCCTCGGCGGAGGCGAGCGTCATCTTCTCTTCTTTGCCCGAGCTTTCCTTCTTGTTCTTGTCCTTGTTCCGCCTGGGGAAGGGGAGGCGCGGCATGGGGAGGCCACCGCCGGGATATTGTCCGGGAGGGTATTGTCCGGGAGGGTACTGACCGGGAGGGTACTGGCCGGGGTATTGGCCGGGGTACTGACCCGGATACTGTGCGACTGCGAGCGCTCCAGTCACCAGCAGAGCGCCAAGCAGGGAAACGACCGAACGCGATGAGCCCCGCATAAGGCAATCTTACCGCCAAAGCGGCGGCTGCGCTTCAGGTTTGACCCGCGCGGGTATTTTCGATATTCTGGTATGAGCCTTTTGAACTGGTATTGGTGTAAATAGAAATGGCAAATACGTTTTCTGCCCTCAAACGGATGCGGATGGCCGAGCGTCGCACGGAGATCAACCGGCAGCGCAAATCGCGGCTGCGGCACCAGATCCGCGCCATGCGGCGGCTGCTCGAGAAGAAGGATGTGCAAGGCGCGACGGCGATTGTTCCACAGACGTTTTCGCTGATTGACCGCGCGGCCAAGTGGGGTGTGATCAAGAAGAACACCGCCGCACGTTACAAATCCCGCATCCACGCGCGGCTGACGAAGATGGCCGCGTAGACAGTCACCGAGCTATCTGCCCTCAGCTATGGGCCCTCAGCTATCATCTGTCAGCCGGTTTGGCTGAGAGGCGATCGCTGAAGGCTGGTCACTTGCGTTTCCTGGCGGGTTGGCTTGTCTTTCGGGCGCCAGTCTTTTTTACCGGCTGCTTGGGCGGCTTCGCCGGCTGCTTGCGCGGTCGTCTGGTTGTCTCCACCTCTACTTCGTTGGCCATGTCGAGCCCGAACATATCCTCCAGATCCTGACTCGCGAGAATCCTGCCGGCCGCGGGCGCCGTCTTTGACAAAGGCATGGACTTTCCGGCGCTGGCGATCAATTCCTTCTCATCCACGGCGCGCAAGCGGAACAGGAGCTCCGGTTGGTGGTCAAAGCGGGCTCCGACGCCGTAGAGGACGGCGGCGACGTGTTTGCACATATCCGCCCAATCCGGGCAACTGCAGGAGAGCTTGATTTCGGCAGGCGAGGGAAAAAGGCCGTGGGCTTGGCGGCAGATCCTTTCCATCACGCCTTTGGAGAACCGCCCCTGAAGCAATTCCACGAGAGAATCGATGCCCCCGGCGCAATCCTGGCAGATCGATTTCCAGCGAAGCCTGGGTACGGGCTCCACCTCGAGGTTGACCTTGTATAGCTGGGATCCGCTGACCATTGCCGTGATGGCTCCCGAGGCGATCTGTAAATCGACCACGGAGCCGTTGCGCAGGTAAGCGCGGCCGCGCGGCAAGCGGTTGGCGTAGTCACTATAACGCTCGAGATTCTCGCACCAGGCCTTGCCCCAGAAGGTGGTAGCGATGGTTCGGCCGGAGAGGAGGACGGGTGAAACGGCCAGCCCTTTCTTGCGACGCTTTTCGAGTTCCTTCGCCGCTTTGCGGCGCCGCTCGGCCACGGGAACATAGGGCCGCCAGCCATAAAAGCTCATGATTCAAGCCTCCTTCAAAGCTTTGTTCAGATCGAGAGCCACGAGGCGAAGCAATTCGTCATCCTTCATTTCCGTCAGCAGCAGGTTCGCGCCGCCTTCCAGCAGGTCCCGCGAAAGCTGTCTTTTCGATTCGATCAACTCGTCGATTTTCTCTTCCACGGTGCCGCGGCAAACGAACTTGTGCACAAGAACATTCTTCGTCTGGCCGATGCGGAAGGCGCGATCGGTGGCCTGATTTTCGACAGCCGGGTTCCACCAACGGTCGAAGTGTACCACGTGAGAAGCAGCGGTGAGATTGAGGCCGGCGCCTCCCGCTTTCAACGAGAGGACAAAGAAGGGCGTCAACTCATCTTCCTGAAATTGGCGTACGAGATCCTTGCGCTTCTTGACTTCGGTTTCTCCGTGAAGCACGAGGCCGGGCCGCTTGAACACCGCGGCGAGGAACGCCGCAAGCGGCGCGGTGACTTCGCGAAACTGGGTAAAAACGAGCATTTTCTCCTGTTTGTCGGAGACCACTTCGGCGATGTCGCGCAGGCGGGCCCATTTGCCGCTATCCTCTTCCGTCCACGCGCCGTCGCCCAACCACTGCGAGGGATGGTTGCAGATCTGCTTGAAGCGCATGAGGTAGGACAAGACCAATCCCTTGCGCGCGATTCCGGTGGTTTCGGCGAGCGCGGCGGCCATTTCCTGAACGGCCTGCCCGTAAAGCGCGGCCTGGCGGCGGGTGAGCGGGCAGAAGGCCTTGATCTCAGTCTTGTCGGGCAGGTCGGCGATAACCTCTTTGTCTGTTTTCAGCCGGCGAAGAATGTAGGGGCGGACCAGTTCGCGGAGCGGACCATAGGAGGGGTGAGGGCTGTTGGCGAGCCGCTTGGCGTAGCCCGAAAACTGTCTCGAGGATCCGAGCAGGCCGGGGTTGATGAAGTCAAAGATGGACCACAGGTCGCCGAGCCGGTTCTCGACGGGGGTTCCGGTGAGCGCCAGCCGGGAAGCAGCCTTGAGTTGTTTCACCGCCTGGGTTTGCTTCGCATCCGGGTTCTTGATGGCCTGCGCCTCATCGAGCACCGCGAGGCGCCAGGAGACGTCCTGAATCCATGGAACGCGCAGGAGGGAGCCGTAACTGGTGATGACGAGATCGGTCTGGCGCAGCCGTTCTTTTGAGAGCGTCTTCAAGTCCTGTGCCGGGATCGCCGAGGGGTGGGCGATGAGAGCCCTCAGTGCGGGCGCGAAGCGTTCGATCTCGGAGGCCCAATTGGCGAGAAGGGAGGCTGGGGCCACCAGCAGGCTGGGCTGGGGCTTTGCGGCCTGGCGTTTGAGCACGAGGAGGAGGGAGAGGACCTGAATCGTCTTGCCGAGGCCCATGTCATCGGCGAGACACGCTCCCAAGCCGAGCCGGGCCAGCAGATAGAGCCATCGAAGGCCGACTTGCTGATAGGGGCGCAGTGTGCCCTTCAGATCATCGGCCGGATCCACGGCTGCCAGGCTCTGCGGCGTTCGCAAGCCCTTGAGCGTACCGGCGAGCCAATCGCCGGCGACGACCTGTGCCCAGTTCGGGCCTTCGGCCAGGGCAGGGTCCTCGGGCGCGAGGCTGGCTCCCGCAAGCAGGCGCATGGCTTCGCCGAAGGCGAGTCCCTTTTCGCCGGCCGCGCGCTGCACCTGTTGGAAATGCTCCATCATGCGTTTCAGATGCTGGGGGTCCACTTCGATCCAGCGCCCGCGTACGAGAGCGAGTCCGTCGGTGTTCTTCAGCAGTTCGCGGACTTCCGCGGCGGTCAGCGGCTCGCCGTCGAGCGTGACGTCCATGCGGAAATCGAGGAGCGCGCCCTGGCCGAGAAGCGAAGGCTGCCTTCCGCCCACGGTGCCGGTGACCCGCGGACGGGGCGGACGGTTGCCGCGCCAGGCGGCGGGCATGCGAACAATCACTCCGGCGCCCTCGAGTTCCGGTACGTCCCGCAACAGGCGCAAAGCCTCCTGGGGCGTCCAGCGGAGGGGATGAAAGATCTCGCCTGCGTCCACCATGTCCTTCAACCACGGGCAGGTTTCCGAAGCCCGCTGCACCGGGAGCAGCAGCGAAAGGAGCCCCTCTTTGTTTGCGGCCCCCGCATACTCGCGCAAAGCCTGGCCAAGCGGAAGGTGCTGCGCTTTGGCCTGGGCGGACAGACGGGTCGTATAGGTGGCTAGGAAGGCAAAGGGAGCAGCTTCGTCCTTGCGGTTTTCGGCGAGGTTGAAGTGTACGCGGCCGACGAGGTTCCAGGCCGGGTTGCGGCGCTTCAGGAAGTCCTGGACTCCGCATTCGGCTTCGGAGAGTTCGAGGTGAAAGGCTGTGTCGAGGGAGGACCAGAGATCGTGGAGAACGGCGGCGGTAAGGTACTCGACGCCGGTCATCGGGGGAGCGGCGGCGGCGAGCCGCTCGAGTTCGTCATCAGGAAGCGCCGGAATGTGAATCCTGCCCGGGGCTGTATCGGCTGTGTCCTGCCGGGCGCAAAGAGCAGTGAGGTAGCGCGCGCCGAATTCGCGCCAATAGGCGAAAGCGGGCGGCAGGAAGGTCCCGGGTTCATCTGCTCCGAGGAGCAGAAGGCCATGACCGGAGCCGCGGGCGAAGGCCTCCTGGAGACGTCCGGCGAGCCGGTCCTCGATGGGCGGCGCGTCCATGCCGCCGGTGGGAATAAGCTTCCCGTGAGGTGTGAGGAGGAGGGAGAGTGGGACGGCCATTCGGCGACATAACAGGATAACACCCGCTACGCCTTCAGCCTCCACAACACCTGGCGCAGGATGCCGAGCCAGATGACAGCGTCCTGGTGGTTGAGGTTCATGCGCTTGACGAGGGCGCGGAGGCGCCGCTCCGAGCCGGCGGTGGCGGAATGGTCGTAATAGCCGCTGATCCGGAGGGCGTCCTGCAGGCGCTGACGGAGCACTTCCGTTTGTTCGCTGGTGGCGGACTTCTTTACGGCGGGCATTGTGCGAGCGGCGCGCGGGTCGCGGATCAGTTCGTAGAGGCAGACGGCAACAGCCTGGCCGAGATTCATGGACCGGTGCTGAGGCCGCGAGGGGATGCCCATGAGGAAATCGCAGTGGCTGAGGTCGTCGTTCAAGAGTCCGTATTTTTCCGAGCCGAAGAGGAGAGCGACAGTGCCCTGGTGGCGGCGGATGAGGCGGGCTCCGAGTTCGAGGCGGCGGAAAGGCTGGCGCAGCTCGCGATGCTCCCCGGCGGTAGTGCCCACCACGAGGGAACACTCGGAAACTGCCTCAGCGAGTGTGGGGAATTCGCGCGCCTGTTCGAGGATTGCTCCCGCGCCTACAGCGGAACGCGCTTCGCGGAAGGCCACCTCGTAGGGATTGACGAGGCGCAGATCGGAAAAGCCGAAATTGCTCATGGCGCGGGCCGCGGCGCCGATGTTGAGAGGGTTGCGGGGGCTGACCAGAACTACCTTCAGCCCGTCCATGTGCTCTCTTCTAGCGGAGCTCTTCCATGATCATCTCGAGCGCTTCCGGGCCGGGGCGCACGCGCGATTGGGGCAGCGTGGCGAGCGGCTCGTCGACCAGATGCATCATGTCGTGCAGAGTTTCCTTGTCCTTCTCGACATAAAGCAGACCGGTGAGCACTTCACCCTTCTTATCGGCTTCGTGAATGGCGGCGAGGGCCATGTCTTTGTTCGTCGGATCGAAGTCGCCGTGAAGCGCGCGGAGGCGGAGATGGGAGCCGTCGTGGAGTTCGACATCCTGCACCTGGCCATCCTCCATCTGCACCTGGATCTCTTCGTAGTAGGGCACGTACTGCATCTCGTGAAGGGGGATGTCATGATCCTTCACGTAGGAGTAGCTCTTGGTGGAGCCCTCATGATCGTTGAAGGTGACGCAGGGCGAGATGACGTCGACGACGGCGAGTCCGCGATGGGAGATGCAGGCTTTGAGGATGTTGCTGAGTTGCCGCTTGTCGCCGGAGAAGGAGCGGGCGACCATGGTGGCTCCGAGCTCGATTGCGAGCAGGCAGCAATCGATGGGGTGCATTTCGTTGATCACCCCGGATTTCTGCTTCGAGCCGATGTCCGCGGTGGCGGAGAACTGGCCCTTGGTGAGTCCATAGACACCGTTGTTCTCGATGATATAGACCAGCGGGACGTTGCGGCGCAGCATGTGGACGAACTGGCCGATGCCGATGGAGGCAGTATCGCCGTCGCCGGTAACCACGACGCCTTTCAAGTTCTTGTTCGCCAGAAGAGCTCCGGTGCTTACCGCGGGCGCGCGGCCATGCACGGAATTGAAGCCATGGGCCTGGTTGAGGAAGTAAGCCGGAGTCTTCGAGGAGCAGCCGATGCCGCTCATCTTGGCTACTTGCCAGGGTTCGACGTTCAGTTCGAAGAAGACCTCGATGAGGCGTTCGGAAATGGAGTTGTGCCCGCATCCGGCGCACAGCGTGGTCTTGGCTCCCTTGTAGGGAAGGACATCCAAACCGATGCGATTCACCTTCTTGGGCGGCGTGGCTGCCACGGTGCTCATAATCCCTCCTGCGATACCAGTTCGTTGGTCAAGGTTCGCGCGTCGAGCGGCATGCCCCCGTAGTAGCGGATGCCGCGCAGTTTGGCGATGAGTTCGACCGGCAGTTCCAAGCGCATCAAAGCGAGAAGCTGGCCATCGCGGTTTTGGTCGATGACGTAGACGCGCTCGTGGCGCTCAATGAAGCTGGACAGCGCTTCGGTGAACGGATAGGCGAGCAGGCGGAAGCTGCCGGCCTCGAGGTCGTATTCGCGCGCGAGTTGATCGAGGCTCTCCTCGGCCGCCCAACGTGAGGTGCCGTAATAAACGAGGCCGATTTTGGCTTTCCCGTTCAGAGATACTTCCGGCGGCGGCACGTGTTTGCGCATCGTTTCGAACTTGCGCGAAAGACGGTCCACATTATTGATGTAGTCGTCCTCCCGCTCCGAGTAGCCGGCCCTGTCGTTATGTCCGCTGCCGCGTGTGAAGTAGGCCGCCTTGGGGTGGTTGGTGCCGGGCAGCGTGCGGTAGGGGATGCCGTCGCCGTCGACATCGCGATAGCGGGCGAAATCGGACACTTTGTTGAGGGCTTCCGCATCCAGAACCTTGCCGCGGGTAATCGGCTTGGTGGGGTATTCGAACGGATCGGCCATCCAGTTATTCATGCCGAGATCAAGATCGGTCATCACGAACACGGGCGTCTGGAACAATTCCGCGAAATCGAAAGCGTCCATGGCCATCTGGAAGCATTCGGCCGGGGAAGAGGGAAAGAACAATGGATGCCGGGTGTCGCCGTGGGAGAGGAGGGCATTGGAAAGCACATCGCCCTGCATGGTGCGGGTGGGCAGGCCGGTGGACGGACCCGTGCGCTGCACATCGAAGATGACCGCGGGCACTTCGGCATAGTAGCCGAGACCCACGAACTCCGCCATCAGCGAGATGCCGGGACCGGAGGTAGCCGTCATGGCGCGCGCTCCCGCCCACGAGGCGCCGATTACCATACCGACGGCGGCCAGTTCGTCTTCGGCCTGAAGCACGGCAAAGGTGGCTTTGCCCGTG
Source organism: Bryobacterales bacterium (assembly GCA_020847975.1). Classification (GTDB taxonomy): domain Bacteria; phylum Acidobacteriota; class Terriglobia; order Bryobacterales; family Bryobacteraceae; genus CADEFT01. Next base: position 20,628 of record JADLBD010000036.1, read on the forward strand.
TCTTTGTCGGTGCGGAGACGCCGCAGGTAGCCTGTCATGGAATCCACCAGCGAACTGGAGGGTGTAATGGGGTACCAGGTGACCACAGTGCAGCCCGCGAACACGCAGCCGAGGGCTGCCGCAGCATTGCCGTCAATGATGATCTTCCCGCCGGTCTTGTCCATACGCTCCAGGCGGAGCGGATCGGTCTTGGGAAGATGCTCCTCGGCGAACTGCTTACCGGCGAGGACGGCATTCCAGTTGAGGTCGGCTGCCTTTGCCTTGCGTTTTCCGAACTGTTTGTAGAGCGCCTTGCGCATCTCGTCGAGATCGATGCCGAGCAGATGGGCGACAACGCCGTCGTAAATCATGTTGCGTACCAGTTTGCGGAGTTTGGCCTCCGGGCAAACGGGCGCTACGAGTTTGTCGAAAGGAACGGGGTAGAAATGAAGGTCGGTCCGCAGGTCCTTCAATTGCAGAGGCTCGTCGTAGAGCACCGCGGCGCCTGCTTCGAGCTTGAGAACGTCTTCGCGCGCCGTTTCGGGGTTCATGGCGACGAGAAAGTCGATTTCTTTCTTACGGGCAATCCAGCCATTCCTGTTGGCGCGAATGGTGAACCACGTGGGGAGTCCCGCGATGTTGGAGGGAAAAAGGTTTTTCCCCGAAACAGGGATGCCCATCTGAAAGATGGAGCGCATGAGGACGTTGTTGGCGGTCTGGCTTCCGGAACCGTTTACCGTGGCGACTTGAATAGAGAAGTCATTGACGACGCGGTAAGCCTGTTCGCCGGAGGAAGAGGAGGCGACCGGGCTGACTTCGAAGGTTGACATAGTGGTGAAGAATGATCTTACAAAGAGATTATAAAACAGGAGGGGGAGGAGGCGCAGGGCTCATACACGACTAATTTGATCGGAAATAAGGAGATTCACTCGCCCGCATCCTCCAGGTACGTGTATCCCTGCAGCCCATCCTCATAAAACCGTAGTAAACGGCCCGATTCTTCATACCCGATCCGGCCCTGCCGCAGGGCCGATTCCACGTCTTTGCGAAACTGCTCGAGGAGCGAGCGCGTGTTGAACTGAACGTAATCGAGCACCTCCCGAACCGTATCCCCCTTCACAACCGCATCGAGAATCGGCTCATTCTCGTCGCCGAGCCGGACGTGCACGGCATGGGTATCGCCGAAGAGGTTGTGGAGGTCGCCGAGGATCTCCTGGTAGGCGCCGACGAGAAACGCTCCGAGGAAGTAGGGCTGCCCGTTGTAGGCGTGAAGGGCGATAGTGCGCTTCACATCGCGGCGATCGATGAACTGGTCCACCTTGCCGTCGGAATCGCAGGAGATATCGCCGAGCACCGCGTGGCGCGTGGGCTGCTCATTGAGGCGATGAATGGGCATGATGGGGAAGAGCTGTTTGACGGCCCAACTGTCCGGCATGCTCTGGAAGAGCGAGAAGTTGCAGAAGTAAGTGTCGGAGAGCATGCCCTCGAGGCCTTCGAGCTCCTCGGGGAAGTATTCGAGTTCGTGGGAGAGTCTTTGGATGCGGCGGCAGATGCCCCAATAGATGGTTTCCGCCATGGAGCGCTGCTCGAGCGAGAGGTAGCCGAGGCTGAACAGATTGAGCGCGGAATCGAGCGCCTGCTGCGCATCGTGGAAGCTCTCGAGCAGGTTCTTGACGGTGAGAGAACGGTAGGTTTCCATCAGGTCCACGAGGGGCTGTTCGGCGTCCTCGGGGAGTTTGTCCATCACGTCGGCTTCTCCGCCGAAGCCGGTAACGCCGAGGACGTTGAACACGAGCAGGCTGTGATAGGCGGCGATGGCGCGGCCGCTCTCGGTGACGATGTTCGGATGAGGGACTTCGGCCTCGTCGCAGACGTTCTGGATGTGATAGACGACGTCGTTGGCGTATTCCTGGAGGGTGTAGTTGACGCTCGATTCGAAATCGGTCTGAGAGCCGTCATAATCGACGCCAAGCCCTCCACCGACGTCCATGTATTCGAGTCCGGCTCCGAGGCGTTTGAGGCCCACGTAGCAGCGGGCGGCCTCGATGACGGCGCCCTTGATCTGGCGGATGTTGGTGATCTGGCTGCCGAGATGGAAGTGGAGCAGCTTGATGCAATCGGCCATGTCGAGGGACTTCATCAGATCCAAAGCCTGCAGGGCTTCGCTGACGGTGAGGCCGAACTTGGAGCGGTAGCCGCCGGAAGATTTCCAGCGTCCGGAGCCGCGGCTGGCGAGCTTGATGCGCAAGCCGACCTCGGGGCGGATGCCGATCTTGTTCGAATACTTGATGATGAGGTCGAGTTCGGTGTACTTTTCGACGACGGGAATGATGCGGCGGCCAATCTTCTTGGCCAGCATGACGAACTCGATATACTCGTCGTCCTTGAAGCCGTTACAAATGATGGGCGTGTCGTTGTCGGCGATGGCGAGTACGGCGAGCAGTTCGGGCTTGGAACCGGCCTCGAGCCCGAATCCGAACGGTTTTCCGTACTCGACCACCTCCTCGACGACGTGGCGCTGCTGGTTGACCTTGATGGGATAGACGCAACTGTAGTTGCCCTGGTACTTGTGCTCTTCAATGGCGTTGCGGAACGCGCCGTGGATTTCGCCGAGCCGGTGCTGAAGGATTTCGCCGAAGCGGATGAGGATGGGCGGAGAGATGCCGCGGAGGGTGAGTTGGTGAACCAGTTCCTTGAGGTCCGCCTTGCGGTTCGGGTCCTTGGCCGGGTGCACCCAGAGGTGTCCGTTCTCACCGACGGAGAAATAGCCTTTGCCCCACCGGTCCACATCGAACAGATCGGCGGCATCATGTATCGTCCAGCGGCCGGTTGGCTCCCAGACCGTGTCCCGATCCGACATCTTCAAATTCAACTGGCGTTAACTCCTTCTGGCGTCCATCGATTGGATGGAACCACAGATTTCAGTGTCCGACGAAATGGGCACTGTGGCAAGAAATCTTTCGGACGATGGCTTTCAGCGAACAGCCGTCAGAACGTGAGCAAGCACGTTCTCAGCGATTGAATTGATGATGGTTCAGGCGGAAGGGGCAGGTTTGGAAGAGCGTACCCAGCGTTCGAGTTTGAGCAGCAATTCGTTTCGGTTGACCGGCTTGGGGATATAGTCGTCCATGCCGGCGGCGAGGCAGCGTTCGCGGTCGCCCTGCATGACGTGGGCGGTCACGGCGATGATCGGGAGGCGCTCCCAGCGCGTTTGCGCCCGGATGCGCGCTGTCGCTTCGTAGCCATCCATTTCCGGCATCTGGCAATCCATCAGAACAGCATCGAATGCGCCGCCTTCCAGCGCTTCCAGCGCGAGCTTTCCGTTCGAGGCCAGTTCCACTTCGTAGCCGGCGTGCTCGACGATCCGCCTGGCCACCTTCTGGTTGATAGGATTGTCTTCGACGATCAACACGCGGGCAGCACGGGGACGATCCGCGGCGGCGGTGGGCGCTTCCCGTTCCGGTTCCCGCAACGGAGCGTCGCACCTTGCCAGCGTCACCTGGAACCAGAACAGTGATCCGAGTCCGAGCTTACTCTCCACTCCGATGGTTCCCCCAAGCTGGGCGACCAGTTTGCGGCAAATAGCAAGGCCAAGTCCGGCTCCCCCTTGTTTGCGCCGCGTGCTTTCATCCGCCTGGGTAAAGGGCTCGAACAACCGCTGCTGTTCGGCGCCGGCGATGCCGATATCCGTGTCGCTCACCTCGAAGCGGAAAGCCACGCGGGATCCGGTTTCCTCCTTGACTGCTAAAGCGACGCGGATACTGCCCCGGTTTGTGAACTTGATGGCATTTGTAACGAGGTGAGCCAGCACTTCCCGGATCCTGCCGGGGTCCCCTTCGAACCTCGAGCGGGCCTTCGGGTCCGAGTACGAACTCAAGGTCAAGCCCTTGGCCGCCACCTTGGCCTGATAGCAGGCAACCACTCCATCCAACACCATCGCGGGGACGAACGGGATGCTTTCGACTCCCCTGGCTCCGCCGTCGCCCACGGAGAAATTGAGGATGCCGTTCATGAGGTTGAGCAGATCATTGGCGGCGTCCTGGGCCAGTTTGGCGTTGACGCGCTGTTCCTCGTCGAGAGGGCTTTCGAGCAGAATCATGAGCAAGCCGAGCAGGCCGTGGATGGGCGTGCGGATCTCATGGCTGATGTTGGTGAGGAAGGCGCTCTTGGCGCGGCTGGCGGCTTCGGCACGGTCTCTGGCCTCGGTCAGTTCGGCGGTCCGGGTCTTCAGTTGACTGAGGAGGGCGTCAATTCCTGATTGAGATGGACCCGCTCCTCGAGGGATTCGCGCATCCCGTGGTAGGATTCGGCGAGCGCCGCCGACATCATTTCAAAATCCCGGGCGAGTTCCAGGATCTCTTCCGGTGAATTTGTGGGAAGTTTCAGACTGACCACGGCGGGATGCTCGCCGGCGAGCTTCCGCAAGTGATGCACGACGCGTTCCAGAGGCTTTGTGACCAGGCCTGACGCCACTTTCGCCAGCAGGACGGAGAGGGCAATCGCTACTCCCGCCCACAGGGTCATCCGGCGGTAGTAGCTGGCCAGTTCCCCGAGGTGGCCTGCGGCCGGCTTCATGAGCAGAATCTCCCAGCCGAGGCCGGGCAGCATCTCACGAGCTACCAGGAGACTGGCGGTTCCCGATTGGTAGCGGGCGACTCCCGCCGCAGCCCGCGCAGCCGTCACCATTGGGTCTGTGGCGAGATTCTGCAAGTACGTGTAGCCGGAGGAGGGGCTGGCATAGACCACGGCACTATTCCTGTCCAACAGAACCAGCCTCGTGCCATGTTCCAGGCCGGTATGACTCAATGCGAGCGCAATTCTTTCCAGCGCCAGGCTGCCTTCCACGATGCCCGCGGAGCGGCTCTGACGGTCGCGCAACGGAGCACTCAGGGCCACAATTGGAGCCTGCGCAAGAGCAACGCCGCGGAAGGCTTCCGAGACAAACGCCTCCCCGGTTTTCATGGGAATCTGGAAATAATGCCTCTTCGAGACATTTGGCCTGATTTGGGCCGGCAGGCTTCCGTTCTGGATGGAATAGGCGGCGATGGACCCGTCCCGGCTGGCGATGAGCATCGTCACGAAACCCGGATAGAGCGCATGATATCGAGCCAGCAGCAGGCGTAAATCCACTTCCGGGTGGCTTTCCACGGAGGCGGCCAGCGCCATCATCGCGGCACGGTGGGAATCCACATACGTGGTCAAATCCGCGGCCGCCTCGTAAGCTTTCCGCTGCACGCTGTTCCCTGCCTCGGCGTACAGCCGATGCTCGAGACTCCTGCCCTCCTCCACGATTACCAGAGTCAAGGGACTGACGGCTGTGAGAATGATGCCGCTTAACAGGTACATCCGGAGGGGCCGGAAATGCCGGAAACGCTCCGGCAGTCCAAGGCGCTGCCCAAGATGGGATACGCAACTCAGCAGCACCGCCAGGGAGACATTCAGGATGGAGTTTAGCGGGCACTTGAGGAAAATTGCCCAAAGCTGGCCGGGATGGAGAGGCAGGGAGAAAATGAAGACGAGAACAGGCAGGGGAACAAAAAGTGCAACCCAGAACAGGACGTCACCCTGTGAGCCCGGTTTGCGGTGAATGGTTACCGACCCGAGGGCAGTTGCTTCGAGCAGAGCGGAGAGCACCCCATAAGGATGGCTCCATAAAAAAAACCAGTGGTCAGATAGACAAACAATGCCGCTATCGCCCCGGGCAGGGGTCCGAGTGTGAGCGCGACCAGGTAGCTGAAAACGCCGCCGAACAGCATGTCGACGCCGTCAGTTACCGGATAAGGAATCAAATTGGCGGCAAAACCTGCCAGTGACGCGCCCAGGAGAAACAACAACCCTTTGCGGCGATCTTCCCTGGTGGCCACCCAGAGCGAGCAGCATAGGGATTTCCAATCATGTGATTCGCCGGAAAACATGCGTATTCCTGTGAGGCTTATCGGCCGCGTTTGGGAATGCCGTATGCTGGATCATCATGAGGCGTCTGCTTGTTGCCTTTTTCCTGTTTTCCCTCTTCCTGCTCAGCCAAAAGCCCGCTTCCCATGAATTCTGGCCTGGCGCGGCGTATGATCCCGCCATTCCCACGTTTCAAAAGGTGCTGGGGTACGGGGCCGGCGAGCAGGTCAGCTCCCCTGAGCAGTTGTTACGCTACCTCGAGGCGCTGGCGGCGGCTGCCCCCAATCGCATGAAGGTGATCGACTACGGGAAGACATGGGAAGCGCGGCGGCTGGTCTATGCGGCGATTGGATCGGAGGCGAACATCCGCCGGCTGGAAGAGATCCGCCGCGCGATGCACCGGCTATCTGATCCGCGAAGGTTTCCGGAGACGGAAGCGCGCAAGCTGATTGGGGGACTGCCGGCCGTAGTGTGGCTCGCCTATGGCGTACATGGGAACGAAATCTCCTCGCCTGACGCGGCGCTGCTGACGGCGTATCATCTTCTGGCCGCGCGCAATGACAGGATGACGCAGGACATTCTGGCAAACGTGGTGGTGCTGATCGATCCGCTCCAGAATCCGGACGGCCGGGAGCGCTTTGTCCATCACTTCCGCACTTCCGAAGGGCTGGAGCCGGACGCGGACCCCCTGGCCGCCGAGCACAACGAGCCGTGGCCCGGCGGGCGAACGAATCATTACTACTTCGACATGAATCGCGACTGGTTCGCGGTGACGCAGCCGGAAACGAAGGGCCGCATTCGCGCGCTGCTGGACTGGTTTCCGGTGCTCTTTGTCGACCTGCACGAAATGGGCTCGGATTCCACCTACTACTTCGCTCCGGAAGCCGATCCATTCAACCCGCACCTCGCCAAGGACATCCGGGAGAGCCTGGAGTGGGTGGGGAAGAACAACGCAAAGTGGTTTGACCATTTCGGGTTCAGCTATTTCACGCGCGAGGTGTATGACAACTTCTATCCTGGCTACGGCGCCAGTTGGCCATGCTACTACGGGGCGGCGGCGATGACCTATGAGCAGGCATCGGCGCGGGGCCTGTTGATGCGCAGGTCCGATGACACGGTGTTCACGTTCCGGGATACGGTGCGGAAACACTTTGCCGCCTCGCTCTCGACGCTCGAAACCGCAAGCCGCTACCGGGAGCGGCTGATCGACAAGTTCTATCGTTTCCGGAAGCTGGCCGTGGAGGAGGGCGCCTCCGAGCCGGTGCGCGAGTATGTGTTCCCGCGTTCGGGGAATGTGACGGCCGTGGACAAACTGGCGGACCTGCTGACAGAACAGGGGATCGAGGTGAAGCGCGCGGCGGGGCACATTATGGTAAACGGCCGCCAGTTGCCGGCGGGCAGCTATGTAGTGCCGCTCGCGCAGCCGTCAAAACGGCTGATCCGGGTGCTGCTGGATAAGCAGGTCCCGATGAAAGAAGACTTCCTCAAGGAGCAGGAACGGCGGCGGCAGCGGAAGCTGCCCGATGAAATCTATGACGTTACGGCATGGTCTCTGCCGCTGCTCTACAACGTGGAGATGCTGGCGGCCGGGAGCACGACGGCAGGTCAATTTGGAGTGGTGAAGGCAGGCGAGCTGCCAAAGGGCAAGCTGACGCCGGCCTCTTCGCCGGTAGCCTACCTGGTTCCCTGGGGAAGCGCCGGCGCGGCGCGGGTTGCGGTGGCGGCACTGCGCGAAGGATTCACGGTGTGGAGTTCCGACAAAGCATTCACCCAGAACGGCGGCAAGTACCCGGAGGGGACGCTTATTCTGAGGACGGCCGAGAACCCGGCCAGCCTGAGTGAGGCGATGTCCCGGATGGCGGACCGGTACGGTGTGGATATTACGGCCACGGCTTCGGGATGGGTGGAGGAAGGCGTCAATTTCGGCAGCCGCTATGTCCATAAGCTGCGCAAGCCGGCGATTGCGCTGGCCTGGGACCGGCCGGTGACGGCGGGCTCGGCCGGACACGCCCGCTTTGTGCTCGAACGCCAATTTGGCATTCCGGTCACCGCGGTGCGTACGGCGCAGCTTGCCACGGGGGACTTGGGCCGGTTTCAGGCGATCATACTGCCGGACGGCTCCAGAGAGGGCTATGCCACTACTTTGGGAGCAGAGGGCGCCCGGCGGCTGAAGGAATGGGTGGCGGGGGGAGGCACGCTGATCGCCGCCGGCGGAGGGGCTGTGTCCTATCTGGCGGCTCCGAAGACCGCATTGCTTGCGGTGCGGCAGGAAGACCGCGTGAAGCCGGGGCGGAAAGACGCCGAGGAAGAGAATAAGGAAGACGACGACTCAGAGGAGACGGAGGTTCCGGGGAAGGTGTTCACCAAACAGGAGGATTTCGACAAGGCGATCCAGGCTGACAAAGAATTGCCGGACCCGGTGGCCGGGGTGCTTGCCAGGGCGAAGGTGGACAAGGAGCACTGGATGAGCGCGGGAGCCGGCGGCACGGTAATCGCCATGGTGGACGGACGGGCGATCTTCACGCCCATCAAACTCGACAAAGGAGTCAATGCCGCCTACTTCGCCGGGCCGGACGAGGTGGTAGCTTCGGGGTACATGTGGGAGGATAACCGCAAGCAGATCGCGTACAAACCGCTGGTGATCGTGCAGAGAGAAGGCCGCGGGCAGATCATCGCCTTCACGGCGGATCCGAACTTTCGGGCCTTCCTCGATGGGATGAATGTGCTGTTTCTGAATGCCGTGCTGCGGGGACCCGCGCATACACGGTGATGCCGGGAGTTAGAAGATGCGTATGACGTCAACGCCAATATACACGTAGCCGGCTCCGATGATCCTATTGCCGATGTCTACAGTCAATCTCACGACGCCTTGCACCAGCCCGGCAACGTTGCTTCCAACGGTAACTGGAAGCCTGTATCGAGCGACGGAGAGAAAGCCAGTCCCAATGACGAATTCCGCGGTGAAATTTCCGGCTACGCGTGTCTCGCCCTTTCCCAGTGATCCATCCACGGGAAGGGGGGTCATCAAACCCGCTCCAGTGGCGAGGACGCTCATGCTGACGGTGCCATCAGTGTTCCAGAAAAATTCCGTCGTGTTCCGGAACATGGCGAGCGCGG
>JADLBD010000037.1 GCA_020847975.1 Bryobacterales bacterium
ACAAGGGCAGGTATTCTTCCTTCTCTTCCGGGCGCAACGCGGCGAGCCGCGAATTCCGCACCCAGGAGGCGTCGGGAGAACGGTTCGAACCGTTGGGCAGGTCGAAACCCGCCGACGAGTCAAACGCGACACCGGTTCCGTCGCTATTCGCCCACAATCTCAACTGCATTGTGATCTCAGCGTTCTGGTCCCCGCTGCGGGAATGCGCCGGAGGCATGAGGATGACGTCTCCTTCCGCGGTCCGCTCAATGCGGAAGTCAGGATTGGCCTGCACGAAGTCTGCATACTCCCTGCGGCCGATGGGCCGCGTGAATTGGAAGAGCACTCCCTGCTCCTCCAAATCCAATCCCTCGAGACTGACCAGCATCCGGCTCATTCACTCGCGATCATAGCACGCGGATTTACTGCACCATCTCGGCTTCAATCGCTACCGTGGCGCGCACATCCACGTTCCCCACTTCGATAGGCGTAGGTGTTCCGGCCGCGGCCGGCGTGCGCGCGTCAAACGGCGTCACCACCACGGAGGACCCCTCCTGCGCGATGGTGAAATTCCCCAGCCGCAGGCCCAGCCCGCCGGCAATGGCTTCCGCGTCCGCCTTGGCCTGCATCGTCGCCATGCGCAGCGCCTGCATGCGCGCCGGCTGTGGATCCTTCAGCGAGAAGCTGATTCCAAGAATGTTCGTCGCCCCGGCCTGCACGGCGGTATCAATCACGCGGCCCGGAAGATTGAGATCACTCAACGTCACCTGAATCGTGTTGCTCGCGGTATAGCCTGTCAGGCGCGCGGGGTTGCCTTCATAGCGCGGATTCAAAGAGTAGTTCAGTGTCCGGATGTCGGCATTGGCGCCGAGCAGGCCTCGCAGGTCTCCCAGCACCTTCGATGTCGCCGCCGCATTCTGGTCGCCCGCCTCCTGCGCCGTTTGCGCCTGTGTCGTCACACCCACGCTCACCTTCGCCTGATCGGGTTTAATGGACACTATGCCGTCGCCGGATGCCCGAACGACAGCCCGGCGCGGACCAATTTGGGCGAAGGCCGCAACGGCAAAGAAAGCAGCGGCGCCCAGGGGAAAAAGGGATCGAAACATATTGAAACCTCCATCAACAGTGGACGCGGAGTCAGCCTTACTGTAGCAGTTTCCGGTAGACGGCGCGCGCCTGTGCGATGTTACGAATTGCCTCCCCCTTCGCCGCCTCGGAGGGGAAATGCGCCTGCCCTTCCGCCCATCGCTCGAGGAAGCTCAACTGCTCCAGAAACAGCCGCGCCGAATCCGCCGCCTCCGCTGGCCGCCCATCCGCCTCCAGGTAGACCGGCGACGAGTGCGCGAACACCGGCTGCTTCCACCACGTGGCGCCGTAAGGCAGCATCTTGCGGCCGTGCGCCCGCGCGGCCATCCACCCGCCCCGCTCGAGTGTCAGGCTCTTCTCGATCACCGCTTCCAGACGCGGACCGCCCGGCTTCGCCGATGCGATCACCTTGCCGTTATGAATGATCTCGAGAACGTCGTACGGCTCAATGGAAGCCGCGCGCGCATGGATCTTCACCGCCACCGGCCTCTCCCCGAACCGGATGGTCTCCCCAGGCCCGATCCCATTCACGCTGAACTCGAGCAACGGATAGGTGGAAACGAACGTGTGCCCCTTGCGGATCCCCTCGATCCAGGAGTCGTAGCTCAGCGGGCCGTCCGTTCGCACATAGGTGCGCGCGCTCCCCATCGGCGGATTGATCGCCATCTTGTCCGACCCCGACGACATCGAAACGTGGAAGCCGCAGTTCAGGTAGTGGTAGTACGTCTCCACGGGCGCGATCTTATACACGCGAGGCCCGTGCATTTTGTAAATGTCCACCAGGATCGGATGATGCTCGAACGGGCTGCCCGTCGTCAGCAGATCGATGGAATCCACCTTGCCCAAGGCAATATCCAGCGGGGCCTCGAGCGAAGGATAGGGCCAGTGCGCCCACGTCACTAGCGCCCCCTGATCCCGCGCGTCAGTCATCGCCTGGAACATCCACGGCCAGTCGAATCCGCCCACGCCGCCTTCCCGCAACCCGCCCGTCGACACCGGCCACACGATGGACTTCAAGTTCTGGAAGATGATGTGCGCCAGCAGCCCGTGCCGGAACTCTTCGCCGGTCTTCACGAAGTACCGGCTGTCGGAAACCGGCTGCAATTCGAGCCCGCGAAAATGCTCCACGTTCTGAAAATGCCCGTCCCCGGCGCGCCCGTTGCGGTACCCGCCCTTGAGCAGCAGCAAACTGCACACCCGCAGCCCTTCGCATTCCATCTCGTAGCGAATGCCCGCGGGATCCGGAAAATGCATGTGCGTGTCGCCGGGGTACCATCCCTTCGCCTCGAAGTCCTCGAACTTCTTCATGTCCAGCCGCACGGATTGGCCCGCCGCCGCGGTGATCTCCGCCGTCTTCACCACCGGCGCATATTCGTATCCCTTCCGCGCCTCGAAGGTGTAGCGCCCGGCCGGCAGGTCAATGAGTTGGCCGTCATAGACATAGGCATGCAGTTCGTAAAGCGACGTCTCCGCATCCCCCAGCAACAGATCGCCTGCCATTCGCTTAGCCGGATCGGGAAGTGACAGATGACCGAGCGGCGCGAAATAATCCCCGGCTTCATTCACCACACGCAGCCGCACGCCGGTAGCCTGGCCGGACCCGTCCCGCACCTCGATTCGCACCCGCGCCTGGCCGGGATACGGCTCGCGGCTGGGGAACTGCGCCAGGGTCAACAACGCAGCGAACAGGGAGGCTAAGATCGCTCGTCTCATCGGCATTACCGCTTATCCTCCCACAACTTCGCTTCGGGAGGGTGCTACCGTCCTGCTCAGTGGAACGACTCCGGAGCCAGTTGTCTGCTATAGTCAAAGCGCCACGTCCTGCCCGGAGGGTCTCATGCTCAGGACATTGCTCCTTCTTCACTTCTTTATCCCGAACGCACCGGCGCAATCTTCCTTCCGTCTCTCCGATACAGCGGCCATCACCGCTACTGCCTTTGACCGTGACGGCAACCTCTATCTCGCGGGAACAGTATCCGACAACCAACTACCCAGTACGGCGGGCGTGTTTCAGCCTTCCTTGAAAGTCCTGTTCTGCACGCCTTGTGTGGACGCCTTCGTGGCCAAGATCAGCGCTGACGGGCGCCGTCTGCTGTTTGCTACCTATTTGGGAGGATCCGGTCAGGAATCCGTCACCTCCCTTGCTGTGGACCCCGAAGGAAACCCGGTCGTCGCCGGAACCACCAACTCCCAGGATTTCCCAGTTTCGCCCGGAGCCCATCGCACCCGCCCCGCATCAGCATTCGTCACCAGGCTGACCGCCGATGGCACCCGCCTTCTCGGCTCCACGTATCTCGATGGCGGCACTCTCCGAGGTCTGGCGGTCGATACCCAGGGAGCAGTCTATTTCGTCGCCTCTTCCACAGGTGTGTCCAAACTCGATCCACCTCTTCGCAGCGTCGTCTACAACCATCCGGTTAAAGGAGCCCCCGCCGCCCTCGCCGTCGATGACCAGGGCAGCGTTTACATCACGGGAACGACGGCCTCCTCCTCCGGAGATTCCGATGTCTTCGTCACCAAACTGGACCCCAGTGGCGCCGCCGAGCTGTACTCCAAGGTGTTCGGCGGCAGCGGCGATGATGAGCCTAAAGCCATTGTCGTCGATGCTGCCTATCAGGCATATGTGGTTGGCGTGGGCCTCGAAGGCTATCCTTTCACTTCCGGCAAACGTGGGCTCGGCTTCGCGGCATCCGTTGCGGCGGATGGCTCCCGCCTGCGCTATGCCACCCGCATTGCCGCCACTACCCGGCAGGCCATCTTCGGGCCCTCCCGAACGCTGCTGATCACCGGCGCCCTCGCCGGGCCGCTCGAGACCGTTCCCGATTCTGACGACCCGTGCCCGATGCAAGGAGACTTCTTCACCGCTCTCGACCTCGACACGGGCGCCGTTCGCTACACCTCCCTCCGCGACAAGGCCCTGGCCATCGACTCCTCCGGCAACGCCTTGACCCAACCTGCTCACTCTTCCGCATGGTTCGCAAAGACAGGCTTTCTCACAGATCTTCCGCCTCAAATAAGATGTATTGTCAATGCAGCCGATTTGCGCGAACACGGCATCGCTCCAGGAGAAGTGCTCGCCATCTTCGGCCCCGACATCGGCCCGCCGGAACCCGCTGTCTACATGCTCGATGAGAACAACACCGTTCCTCGGGAACTCGCCGGAGTGCGCGTGCTCTTCGATGACATTCCCGCTCCGGTCTTGTACGTGTCCGGCAACCAGATCAACGTGGTTTCTCCGTTCGGGATTTCCGGGCGTACGGGAACGGTCATCCGGGTGCAACGTGAGGGTCGCGAAATCACAGCCACCCGG
>JADLBD010000038.1 GCA_020847975.1 Bryobacterales bacterium
GCGAGCCAAGCCGGACGATGGATCCCTTTCCAAACTGCTTTTCAATCTGGCCCAGGGTGGTGCTGAGCACGCGGGCGCGTTCTTTTTCGTCGGTGATAGGCAAGGTAGTGGTCCTCTCGGGAAAGGATCAGTATAGCAGACCAGTGTAAATTTTTACAGCCTTGGCGCGTAATATCCTTTCCGCGCTCGTACCACCAATTCCTTGCGGTTTTTTACCTTGATGTCAACCGTGTGGTACAACCCGTCGGCGTGAACCGGTTCCGGCCGGTACAGCAGGTTGTACTGCGACCGCAGCTCATTCGATATGTTCTCGAAAGACTGGGACAGGTCCTCCACCTTGAACGGGAACAGCGCCAGCCCGCCCGTTTCCGCGGCAAAGTATTTCAGCACCTTGTCGCCGTCGGTGGGAATGCGCGTGATGTTCGTCGATACGGTGTACATCACCACATCGGCCTTCTGCGCCATCTCGAGAGCCTGGTCGCGCGTGTAGCGGCTCTGGTTGTCCTCGCCGTCGCTCAGAATCACGATCGCCCGGCGGAACTTGTGCCGCGGTTGATCCTTCATCAACTGGTCTTTGCAGGAGTTAAAGATGGCATCGTAGAGGGCGGTGCCGCCGCCGGGGCGCAGTTCTTGAATCGCCTTCACCAGGCGTTCATGGTCGTCGGTGAGGTCGGAAACCAGTTCGGCGGCGGTGTCGAAACTCACCACCATTGCCTTGTCCGTGCGCGGACGAAGCAGGCTATTGAGAAACTCGATAGCGGCTTCCTGTTCGAAGCGGAAGCGGTCGCGGACGCTGTTGCTTGTGTCAATCAGCAGCGCCAACCGCAGCGGCAGGTCGCTTTCCGCGGTGAACTCGAGGATGCTCTGTTTCTTCTTGTTCTCGAAAACTTCGAAGTCTTCCTTGTCCAGATTGGTGACGAACCGGCCCTTTTTGTCCGAAACCGTGTAGAGGATATTCACGCGGGTCACATCGAGCGTGATCCGGCTCTGGGGGTCCGAGATGGGAAGTTCGGGCTTGGCGGGAGCCTGGGCCCAGACGAAAACGCCCAGTCCAGCCGCGGTGAAGATGGAAACAGCCAGCAACTTCATCAGTGCTCCCCTATCTGATTATAGGAGTCTGCCCATCCAACCCTCAAGCTCCGGCGGCAATTGCGCCTCGATTGTGACCGGCTTTCCCGTAGCCGGGCTTTCGAAGCGGATGCGCCAGGCATGCAGGAAATAGCGCCCCAGCGGCGGCATACCCGGCGTCCCGGCAGGCGCTCCGTACAGCGTGTCGCCCACGACAGGATGTCCGATGCTAGACAGGTGCACCCGGATCTGGTGCGTCCGCCCGGTGCCGATCTTCACCTCGAGGAACGTGAATTGATCGAAGCGGCGCAGCACGCGGAACTCGGTGTACGCCGCGCGTCCCGTCCCCAGCCGGGCGGTCATCCGCACGCGCCGCACGGGATCGCGCGCAATGGGCTTGGCAATACGGCCGCTATCCTGCCGGATCGCCCCATGCACCAGCGCGAGGTAAGTCTTCTCCACTTTCCGTCCGGCAAACTGCGCCGCCAGGTGGTGGTGCGCGGCATCGGTGCGGGCCACCAGCAGCACGCCACTCGTGTAGCGGTCCAGACGATGCACAATGCCGGGGCGCAGTTCGCCGCCCGTCTGCGAGAGCTTCTGAAAGCGGTGCAGCAGAGCGTTCACGAGCGTGCCCGTGCGCACGCCCGCGCCTGCATGGACCACCATGCCGGCGGGCTTGTCGATGGCCACCACCGCGTCGTCTTCATAGAGAACGGTAAGGGGCAGGTCCTCGGCATGAGCTTGCAACGGCGGACGCGCGGCTGCCTCCACTTCAATCCGTTCGCCGCCCCGCAACAGCATGGAAGGCTTTGCCTTCCCTCCATCCACGCGCACCTGTCCCGCCTTCACCCACTCCTGCAACAGCGAGCGGCTGTGCTCGGGAAACTGCTCCTTGAGAAAGTGGTCAAGCCGTTTGCCGGCATCCTCCGGCGCGGCAGTTCTTACGTGTCCCAACTTCCGATGATAGACAATGGTTGTGCGGAGGAGTCAGCCATTTATGCGTAATTTCGTGACGAAACTACTGGCCGTGATCGGCGGGGTCACTGTGTTCGCCTTTCTGCTGATCTTCGTCATCGCCACACTTGCCCGGCCGGGCAAAGGAAGAATCAGTGGGAAGACGATTCTCGAACTGAACCTGGAGACCAATGTCATCGAGGATGCCCCGGATGATCCGTTCGCGCGGTTGACGGAGCAGCGGACTCCGGTGCTGCGGGATATTGTCGAAGCTTTGGAAAAGGCGCGGGACGACTCGCGGGTGGTAGGCCTGGTGGCGCGCATGGGCACGGGCCGGATCGGCGTGGCGCAGACGCAGGAGATCCGGGACGCCGTGTTTGCCTTCCGAGCGAAGAAGAAGTTCGCGGTTGCCTACGGCGAGACCTTCGGCGAGTTCGGGCCGGGCAACGGCGCCTACTATCTGGCGTCGGCCTTTGACGAGATCTGGCTTCAACCCTCGGGTGACATCGGGCTGACTGGATTGGCCCTGGAAACGATGTTCATTCGCGGCACGCTTGACAAAATCGGCGTGGTGCCGCGCATGGATCACCGCTATGAATATAAGACCGCGATGGATTTCTACACCGAGAAGAAGATGACGGCCGCCAACCGCGAGGAGACCGGAAAGGTGTTGGAATCCATCTACGGCCAGTTGGTGAAGGGCATCGCGGAAGGCCGCAAAATGACTGCGGATCAGGTGAAGGCGCTGGTGAACAGGGGGCCGTTCCTCGGCAAGGAGGCGCTCGACGCGAAGCTGGTGGACGGCATGGCTTATCGGGACGAGATCTATGACAAGCTCCGCCAGAAGGCCGGCAAGGATACGAACTTCCTTTATCTCGACAAGTACCTGGAGCGGGCCGGACGTCCGCATCAGAAGGGCCAGGTAGTGGCGCTGATCTTCGGCCTCGGCGGTGTGCAGCGGGGCAAGAGCGATTATGATCCGCTCCAGGGAAGCACTTCGATGGGGTCGGACACACTCACTGCCGCCTTCCGGCAGGCGATCAAGGACAAGGACGTGAAGGCGATCCTGTTCCGCGTGGACAGTCCCGGCGGGTCGTATGTAGCGAGCGACGCCATTTGGCGGGAGACGGTGAAAGCGCGCAAGGCGGGCAAGCCGGTGATCGTGTCGATGAGCAGCGTCGCCGGCTCGGGCGGCTACTTCGTCGCCATGGACGCCGACAAGATTGTCGCCCAGCCTGCCACCATCACGGGCTCGATCGGTGTGTTGGGCGGGAAGATGCTCACCAACGGCCTATGGGACAAGGTGGGAGTTTCCTGGGACGGGGTCCATAAAGGCGACAATGCGCTGATGTTTTCTTCCACCAATGACTATTCGAAGGAAGAGTGGGCGCGGTTCCAGGCCTGGCTCGATCGCGTTTACCAGGATTTCACCACCAAGGTGGCGGAAGGCAGGAAGCTCCCCAAGGAGAAGGTGCTCCAGATCGCCAAGGGCCGCATCTGGACAGGCGAAGACGCAAAGGCTCTCGGGCTGGTGGATGAACTCGGCGGCTATCCGGTGGCTTTGAAACTGGTGAAGCAGAGCATCAAGGTGAGCCAGAGCGAGGATGTGCTGCTGCGCGTCTATCCGCGGAAGAAGACCGCGTTCGAAGCAATCATGGCGAAGCTGAGCGGAGAGGAGCCGGACTCGAGCGAGGCGAAGCAGGCGGAGGTGGCGGCGCGAGTGATCGAGAAGATGCGGCCCCTCATGCAGACGCTTCATTCGATGGGCCTCGACGGGAGCCGCCGGGAAGTGCTCTCCATGCCTGAGCTGAGTTTTATCCACTGATCCGGGGAAGCATGAAAACCGCGGCGGCGTTCTGCGCCATCTTCGCTTCGGTGTTCGCCGCCAGGCTTTGCCATTCGGGCGTGCTGTGGGTGGAGGAGGCATACCCGATAGCCGCGGCGCTCGAGATGATGCGTGGCAAGGCGCTCTACCGCGACATCTGGTTCGACAAGCCGCCGCTATTCCCCGCATTTTATGAACTGTTCGGCGCGGCCACGGGGTGGAGACTGCGGCTTGCCGGGACGCTGCTGGTGGTGTTCACCTGCTGGTGCGCCTACCTGCTGGCGCGGCGTTTCTGGACGTCGAGGGAAGGCTTGTACGCGGCCGGGCTGCTGGCGTTCTTCCTCACTTTCGGGATGCCGTCCGCGGTGATGGCGGTTGCTCCGGACCTGTTGATGATCGCGCCGCACCTTCTGGCGATCCTTTTCTGCCTGCGCGGGGAACCGTTCCGGGCGGGCATGTGTTGCGGCGCGGCGCTGCTGGTGAATCCGAAGGCTCCGTTTGTCGCTATTGCCTGCCTTATCTGGCAATGGCGGCACACGCACTGGATTGCGCTTGGCATTGCCGCTGTCGAGATTCCAGCGCTGGCATGGCTTGAATGGAACGTGGCGCTGGGCGCCTACTGGGAGCAGGTTTGGCGCTGGGGCTTTCTTTACAGCGCGAACTCGCCTTATCCACATCCTTTGCTCGAAGGCTTGCGGCGCACGGTGAACTGGGCGGGATTCCACATCGCGCTGGTGGCGGCGGCGGGGATGCTGTGGTGGCGGGAGCGCGGCATGAGGGAATCGCGGCGGCTGGCGTTGTGGGTGGTGGTGTCGATGGCGGCGGTAGCGGCGGGGTGGCGGTTCTTTCCGCGCTACTACTTTCAACTGCTCACGCCGATGGTGATCATCGCGGCGCGAGGGATGGTGATCCTGGACCGGAGGCGGGTGCTGGTGCTGGCGCTGCTTCTCATCCCGCTGGTACGGTTCGGGCCGCGCTACGCGCAGTTGGCGATGGGCGAACCATGGGCCGACCTGGCGCTCGAGTACGATGCCAGGGAGACCGCGAGGATCCTGGAGGGGCGTCATGCTTCCTCGCTGCTGGTGTGGGGTTACCGGCCGGAGATTTACGCCTTCTCGCGCATCCCGGCGGCGACGCCGTATCTGGATTCACAGCCGTTGACGGGGGTGCTCGCGGACCGGCATCTGACAGACAGCACGCCTACGGCGCCGGAACTTGCGGCCGAAAACCGCCGCAGGCTGGTGGCGTATGAGCCGGATTTCATAGTTGATGGTCTGGGCCCCCTGAATCCGCAGCTTGCGATCACGAACTACCCGGATCTTTCGTATTGGATGAACCGCTACCGGGAAGTGGCGCGCACGCGGACGACCGTCATTTACGGGTTGCGAAGCCGAGCGCTTCCTTGAAGGCCTCGAGCGTGTTGTAGGCGATGGGGCAATAGGTGGCGCGGTCGGGCATCTCCCACATACGCGAGAGGATGGAGCCCTCGCCGCGAACGAGGTGAGGAAAATCCTGACAGGTCATGGGCCGGGCATCGTAGACGGCGCACATGTTCCCTTCGAGGAAGACGCAGCCTTTCTCCGTGCGTTTAAGGATGAGGCCTTCTTCGGCGGATTCCTCGCAGTAGTCCCGCAGAAAGCCTTTGCGGGAGATGCCGATGAACCTGGCGAGGGACTCGATTTCGCGCTCGCGCAGCTTCACGGTGGCCACCCGGCAGCAGTTGGCGCACTCCGTGCAGTCGATGGCGTTTTCGATCTCTTCGGCCATGTTGCGGAGACGGCGTTCGGCGGTGTGATGGGTCTTCATGAAGACCCGCAGCCGTTTGTTCTCCGCGAGTTTCTTCTCGCCGAGGCGCTGAATCTGAACGAGGTCGGTGATCATCTATTTTCCGGTCCAGCAGGGGACGCGCTTTTCGAGGAAGGCGGTGATCCCCTCGCGCGCGTCGGCGGCAAGGGAATTCATGGTCATCACTTCCTTGGCGTAGGCATAAGCCTTCGGCTGATCGAGGTCAATTTGGGTATAGAACGCCTGCTTGCCCAAGCCGACGGTAAAGCTGCTGGCGGCGGCGATTTGGCGCGCCAGTTCGCGCGTGGCGGCGGTCAATTCCTCGGGCGGGACCACGCGGTTCACAAGCCCCCATTCGGCGGCGGTACGGGCGTCGATGGCCTTGCCGGTGAGAAGCATCTCCATGGCGCGCTTCCGACCCACGGCGCGGGTGAGCGCCACCATGGGCGTGGTGCAAAACAAACCAATCTTCACGCCGGGGGTGGCAAACATCGCCTTTTCGCCGGCCACGGCCAGGTCACAGGTGGCCACCAACTGGCATCCGGCGGCGGTGGCCACACCCTGCACTTCGGCGATGACGGGCTGCGGGATGGCCTGGATCTTCATCATCAGCTCCGTGCAGACATCGAACAGGCGGCGGTATTCGTTGACGGAGCCGCTGGTCATTTCGCTGAGGTCATGGCCGGAACTGAAGACGGAGCCGGCGGCGTTGAGCACGACGGCGCGGATGGAGGGGTCGCGTCCGATGCTGTCCAGGCAATCGACGAGTTCGAGCATGAGACGGAGAGACAGGGCGTTGCGCCGCTGGGGACGGTTGAGGGTGACGACGGCGAAGTTGTCTTCCAGGGTGTATTGCAGGTGATCGTAAGGCATCAGTTCACTCGCTTCTCGCGGCCGGCCCATTCCCGCTCGCGGAGTTGGTTCTTGCGGATCTTACCGGTAGCGGTTTTCGGCAGAGGGCCGAATTCCACCTGTTTCGGACACTTGAAGTGGGCGATGCGGTCGCGACAGAACCGGATGATCTCGTCGGCCGTGGCGCCCCCCTCATTCTTTAGGGTAACGAATGCCTTGGGCACTACGCCCCAATGCGGGTCGGGGACGGCGATGATGGCCGCTTCGAGGACCGCCGGATGGTCGTAGATCACCTTCTCCACTTCGACGGAGGAGATGTTCTCGCCCCCCGAGATGATGATGTCTTTCTTGCGGTCGCGAATCTCGAGGTAGCCGTTGGGGTGCATCACGGCGTAATCGCCGGAGTGGAACCAGCCGCCGGCGAACGCCTGTCCGGTAGCTTCAGGATTGTTGTAATAGCCGATCATGACGTTGTTGCCGCGCATGACCACCTCACCCATGGTTTGCCCGTCGGCGGGAACGTCGTTCATGTTCTCGTCGACGAGGCGGACGTCGGCGCCGGCGATGATGTAGGGGACGCCCTGGCGGGCTTTGATCTGCGCCCGTTCCTCGGTGGAGAGGAGGTTCCACTCGCTGCGCCAGGCGCAGAGCGTCATGGGCCCGTAGGTTTCGGTGAGCCCGTAGCAATGGAAAATCTCAGCGCCGATGTCTTCGGCTCCGCGCAGCACGGCGGGCGAAGGCGGAGCGCCGGCGGTGATCATCCGCAAGGCGTTGTGGAAGCGGATGCCGCGGGAAGAAGCATAGTGGGCGAGGCCGCCGATGACGACGGGCGCCCCGCAAAGATGAGTGACGGCTTCGCTCCGGATGGCTACCACCACCGGTTCGGGGTGCGGCTGGCGGAGCAAGACGTGACGCCCGCCCGCCGCCGTTACAGCCCAGGGAAAACACCAGCCGTTGCAGTGGAACAGGGGGAGCGTCCAGAGATAGACACTGCTTTCATGAAGCCCGAATTCCATCAGTTCGCCGAGCGCGTTCAGATAGGCGCCGCGATGGGAGAACATGACGCCTTTGGGGAAGCCGGTGGTTCCGCTGGTGTAATTGATGGAGAGCAAGCCGTCCTCGTCAACCTGGGGAAGGTCCGTCAACTCCTCGCCGCCGGAAGCGAGCAGCGCGTCATAGTCCGTTACAAAGTGCTGGAGTTGGGGTAATTCGGCACGAGAGTTCTCAAGGAGGGGGGCGAGTTGGGGGTCCACCAGCAAGACTTTCGCGCCGGAATGGTTCAGAATCCAGACGAGCTCAGCCGCCTGGAGCCGTGTGTTCAGCATGACCAATACCGCGCCGATCAAGGGGACGGCGAAGTGGGGTTCGAGCGCCATGGAGGTATTGGGGGAGAGCACCGCGACGCGGTCGCCCGCCCCCACTCCCAGTTTCCGCAGCGCCGACCCGAGTTTGCGGACTCGCTGATCGAGTTCGGCATACGTGACGCGTTGATCCCTGTCGACGACGGCAATCTTGTCGCGGTAGACAAAGGCGCTGCGCGCGAGAAAGGTGAGGGGGGTCAACGGGGTCTTCATTCGAGGAATATTTTATATTAGCTATCAGCTTTCGGCTTCTAGGTTTTAGCTTGTAGCTTTCAGCCGGACCTCCGGGTGCGCCGGATTGAACAACCTGTGACTTTCGGCCATCGCCCGGCTTTCAGCCTGGCCACCGGTTTCGCCGGTTGAACACCCTTTGACTTTCCGCAGTTCAGTCACAGGCCAGCAGAGCCAGCCTCGGGCGTGGCGAGGCGAGCTGGGTTGGCTGGCGGCTGACTTGCCTCGCGCGGGGCAATCAGCCGTTCCGAACTGTTCCGATTTGTTCGGAACGGGGCCTGGATAAAGCCGGATGGGCTCGGATTCCGGACAGGGGAACAAGAGTTTCGAAGGTGTTCGGATTTGTTCGGAAGTGTTCCGAACCGTGCTTTTGGACTGAGCCCAAAAGTGAGACACGGGCGGAATCGGACACTTGCAGTTTACTGCAAAAACATTGCCTGCGGATCGTCTTGGCCCAGGGAGCAGGGCACTACTTCGAGTATCGCTGGCAGGACTTCGATTCCGTGTGCCGCGGGGGGTCTTCCGGGGTGCTTATAGGGGTCTATTTTTCCTTTTTTTTCAATTCATTGGACCGGGTGCTGGGATTTATTTGAATCGCTGGTGACCGGGTGGTTCGGGGTGGGGGTGTTTGGGGGCGGGGGTCCGGTGGACGGGCGAATGTGTTAGCGTATCAGGCATGCAGCCAGTCCGGGGTGGATTTCCACTCACGCGGCGAGTATTTCTCGGCGCGGCGCCGGGCGCCGCGGTGGTTCAGGCGCAAAGCGCTCCTTCGCATCCGATGACCGCCTGGATTTTCTGTCACAGCCCGCTGGAGCGCTGGATGGATGATCATGCGCGCATCTTCGACGCCTGGGGCGAGGGCGGGGTGCGGGGAATCATCGTGGGATACATGCAGTTCGTGGGCGTGGATGGCAAGCCTTATCCCAGTTTTCCTGCTGATCCGAAAGTGTACCGGGCTTTCGGCGTAACGCCGCCACTGGAATCGCCGCGCGATCCGGCGAAGGAAAGGCGCTTTCACGCCATGCTCGACGATGCGGCGCGGCGGGGATGGGAGATCCTGGTGTTCGGGGCAGGGCGCAGCGGCGGCGCTCTTGCGCCCGAGAAGGACCCGTTTGGGGCGGTGGGATTCGCCGCCGGGGTACAGGATACGATGAATGCCTATCCGCAGGCGCAAGGTGTGATCATTGATGGCGCCGGCGAGCACCATTACGAACTTGCGTTCCACCACGGCGGGGAACTGTTCGAGGTGCGCGCGTGGGAGAGACAGCGGCTTACGGCGCTCGGAATGGATGTCGCGCGCTACGAGCGCGGCATGCTGCATTTGCGCGACCGGTTTCATCGTCTCACGCCGGCGCAAGTCCGATATCACTCTCCGGCCGGCGTGCTGAACGGACTGACCTTGTTTGATATCAACGAGGACGCGCTCTACTGGCTGCGAACGAGACAGGAAACCTCGATGGGATATTTCGCGGCGGTGCGCAACCAAGTGGGCAAGCTGAACCGGCCGGTCAAACTGGGGGCCATTCCGCGGGCCGCGACATTCTCGATGCTGACCACGCAGGACTACGAGCGGATGCACCCGTATTTCGATTACCTCTTCCCGAAGCACTACTTCTGGAACCGCGGATTTGACGGGATGTACGGCACGCTGGGGCGCTGGGTGCGGCGCATCCAGGAATGGAATCCGAACCTGAGCGAGGGGGACTCGTTTGCGGTGGTAAAGGCATGGTTCGGAATCGAACTTCCGGGCATCCATACGGTGGCGGACATGGAGGCCGGGTTTCCGGACGAGTTCTTCGACAAGGTGGTTTACCAGGAAACGCGCCGGGCTTTGGCGGCGGTGGGGGATGATCGAAAGGTGCTGGCGTGGGTGTCCACGGGGCGCAGTCCGCATGCCGGTGACCCCATGCCCGCGCGAGACTTGTATCGAATTCTGGCGGCATCGCAGCGAGCGGGACTGAAACGATTCGTGTTCCACCCGGATCCGGACCTGGGCGCGCCGGAGTGGAGCGTCATTTCGCGCCTGTGCGGCAAACCGTGGAAGGAAGGTTCCGGCAGTTACTGGCCTTCCAACACGCCGAGGCCCGACACCTTCAACGGCGGCCGGAAGCCGGGGGATGGCCGGTAGGCCGGGATCTGAGTCGCGGAGCGCGGGTCAGCCGCCGATGAACTCGGATGAACGCAGATTCCGGAGATTGAATAAGCGGGTCCGCTTCGCTTCGCCGGCGGGGGCGTTTGCGGGCACCGGTTCCATGGAGAGAAACAACTGGCTCTTTGGCGCAAAGTGGATTCGGAAACGGCCTCTTTCCGGGAGCGCCGCCGCAGCCGCTTCATTCACCTCAAAATACTGGTTCTGCACGACATACCAGAACTGTTTGCGGCTCTGCCCGTGAAGATGATCCGTTCCCAGACCGCTCACGGATTCGTGGGAAACGGTGGCGCGGCCGTCGAGGAAGGCCGACTTTGCATTGGAAATATCCTGATTCACGAGCACGAGGTAACGGAAGCTTCTCAGTACAGCCACGAAGAGTGAGCCCAGGCAAACCAGCGTCACCGCGCCGAAAAGGATGCCGATCCCTTTGAATCCGAGCATCGAGATGATGAGCAGGACGAAGCCTGGCACGAGAGTCTTCACGATGAAGCAGCAAAGGAGCCAACCCAACAGCGCCATTCCGGGATATTGGATGGGTTGCAGCGCGCGGGCGAAGAGTTTGGACTTCTGCGCCTCGCTGATTTTTCCTTTGCGGTTTGCCTCGAGATCATCCATGGTGAACCCGTTGGTTCGTGCCAGTTCAGGAAGGGGATCCGAAGCCTCGTGATCGGCGGCGAGATACTCGATGTAGGACATGGGATTTTTCGGCGATTCAAATTCGGCGATTCAAGTAGGTGATCGGCGGGGGAATGCGGGTACTTTATGGGCTGCGAACTAACCAGCCAGAGTCAGGAGCCGGAAGTCGAGGAAGTCAGAATGGGTGCGACCTCCGGTACAAACTTGGGAGCCTTCTGAATGGAAGAGGATGACGGGTTGGCGGCGGAGGCAGCGCCGGGGAAAACGGCAGAGTGAGGAGAAGTCTCACCGATTGGCAAGTTCCACACCCATGGTGGAGATGAAATATTTCGCCAGCATGTTGCTCCGTTCCCAAGCGGGGATGGACTTGGGCGATTGCATGTATTCGAGGAAGCGGGTGGCGACCTGGCCGAAGTGGGCTTCGTGGCCGACACGATATTTTTCGGGGATGGCCAGCCGCATTTCGGTCCCGGATTCGCGGGCTTCGAGGCCGGGCCAGGCTTTCCGGAGGGCGGCAACCTTGTTGCGGACGGCGGCGAAGACGTCGGCGCGCTGATCGGGATCGGCGGGGACGATATAGAGTTCGGGGATGAAGTTTTCGGGTTTACCCTGGCGGAGTTCGATGCGGGCCTTCGTGCCATGGAAGGAGGCTTCATAGACGTCGCCGGCGCCGGGGGCGGCTTCCCAGTTCCAGAGGATCTCGAGTTTTACGTGAACGCCGCGGAGGGTGTAATCGACGGAGTTGTTGCAGAGGTAATCGAGCTTTCCGTTGTGCAGGTAGGGGGCGAGGGTGGCGGGGAACGCGGCTTCTCCGGTGACCTGTTGGAACTGGGCCTGGGTGAGGGAGAGCGGCCAGTGGCGGCCGGCGAGGACCTCAATGTCCTGGTGGTAGTCGAGGGCGATATCGGGGAAGGCGGTCCATTGTACGAGGTCGACGACATGGGTGCCAACGTCGGCGAGGGCTTCGCCATATTCGGCGATGTCGAAGAACCAGGCAGGGCGGCGCAGGGGGAGCCCGCCGACGACTTTCATGACGTGATGGATGCTTTTCGCATAGACGGCGGGCGAACCGGTGGAGCCTTTTTCGAAGGCTCCGAACACTTCGGGGGTGTTGACGAAGACACGCTGGAGCAGCGACGTGACTTCATAGCGCTCGGTCATGATGTCGTAGCCGATGAGGCCTTTGCGCTCGGCGAGGTCGAGGGCCTGTTCGAGTTTGGGGAGATCGGCGAGGGAGATGATCCAGGGTTTGTCGGCGAAGACGTGGAGGCCGGCATTGAGGGAGGCGAGGATGCGGTCGATCTTGCCGCGATTGCGGCCGGTGAAGACGACGGCATCGCCGGGGTGGTCATGGAGCATGGCGGCCATGGGGTCCGCGCTGGTGTGGATATCGAGGTCCCAGTGAGTGGGGTTGTCTTTACGGGCGTTGAAGAGGGAGACGCGGTTGAGGTAGTCGAGCAGTTCGGGGCCGAGGCGCGCGTAGACGGAGACGCGCGGGTCGAGGGTAGAGTACATGTCCCTTTGAATGAGGGAGGCGTGGAAGTGGCCGGGATCGACAATGATGAGCCGGAAGGCGCCGGAGAGGGGTTGGGTTGTCATGAGAAGAATGAGGAGACCGAGCAAATAATTGGACATAGGTTCGAGAACCGGCGGCAGGCATTGAATTGGAAGGATCGCTGGCGCCTGGCGAGCCGATTGTGACTGATTATGATTCAGGGGGCGGGGGGCGTGCAAGAGGCACAGGCGGATGCTATCCTTCCAGTGCGAGCAGATCTAAACGGCAGCCAGTAGCGATGCAGTACAACTACACGGTGTTCTACGAACCACTTCCTGAAGGCGGCTTCCAGGTGCATGTGCCGGCAATTCCAGAGATCGTAACATATGGGCGAGCATCGTCCGCCAGGCCGGCCTTACGAAAGAGGAGTTCCTCGAGCTCATGAAGGATTAGCCGCTCTCGCAAGCTTGCCCGTTTCGCAACCGCTTGCCTCCTCGGGTGATTCTCCGGGGAGAACATGCGATAGCGTAAAATTTGAAGTTGCCGGTTCCTTGCGCGACAGTGGTGATTCCAACGCTGGAGGCGGGCGCGTTGCTGGTGGATTGCCTGCGCAGCCTCGAGAAGCAGACACGCCGGGATTTTGAAATTGTGGTTGTGGATAACAGCGGCAAGGGAGCGGTTCGGCGGGACACGAACGTGCCTCAAGAGGTCGAGGTCATCGAAAACACGCAGAATGTTGGATATGGAAGCGCGGTGAACCAGGCGGTGAGCCGGTCACGGGCTCCCTATGTGGCCGTGCTCAATGATGACGCGAGGCCTCATGAGCGGTGGCTGGAGGCGTTGGTGGCGGCCATGGAAAGCGACCCGCGGGTGGGGATGTGCGCGAGCCGGGTGGTGCTGGCGGGAGAGGGAACGCTGGATTCGGCGGGCATGCTGTTGTGCCGGGACGGGAGCAGTAAGCAGCGGGGGCATGGGCGCGATCCGGAGGAGTATTCCGTTTCGGGGGCGGCTCTGTTGCCGAGTGGATCGGCTGCGCTCTACCGCCGGCGGATGCTCGAGGAGACGGGCGGCTTTGACGACGGGTTTTTTCTGTACTGCGAGGATACGGACCTGGGGTTGCGAGGGGTGTGGCAGGGGTGGCAATGCGTATACGCGGCCGATGCCGTGGTGGATCATCATTACTCGCAGACGGCGGGACGCGTGTCGGCTTTGAAGGCGTATTACGTGGAGCGCAACCGGCTCTTCGTGGTGGTGAAGAATTTTCCTTTGCGGATGCTGCTGAAAGTTCCGTTCGGCACGCTGGCGCGCTACTATTGGCACGCGCTGTTTCTGCTTGGGGGCTCGGGGGCGGCGGCGCGGTTTCACAGCGAAGGGAATTCGTTTGTTCACCTGGTCTTTCTCATCCTCAGGGCGCACTGCGCGCTGCTGAAGCACGGTCCGCGGCTGCTGCGGGAGCGGGGGCGGATCATGCGGGGGGCGCGGATCAGCGCGGCGGAGTTCCGCGGCATCTGCGGGCAGCATTCGATCTCGCCCAAAGAGGTGGCCGCGCTGTGACAGGAGACGGCGGCAAGCGGCTGATGATCATTGTTCCCGCTCTGAATGAAGAGGGCGCGGTGGGCGGGGTGGTGCGGGAAATTCAGGAGGCGGCGCCCGGGACGCCTGTTCTGGTGATTGACGATTGTTCGGCTGATTCCACGACGGCGGTGGCGCGCGCCGCGGGAGCGCGGGTTCTTTCGCTGCCCCATCACCTGGGGCTCGGGGGCTGCGTACAGGCGGGATACCGGCTGGCGTTCGAACTCGGCTTTGATTATGTCATCCGGCTGGACGGAGACGGACAGCACGACCCGCGCGACATCCCGCGCATTTATGATGCGCTGCGAGAGTCGGGGTGCCAGATGGTGATCGGCTCGCGGTTCGTCGATGGGCCGCAGGAGTTCACCAGTCTGGCGCGCTCGTGGGGCATCCGTTTTTTCCGCACGATCCTGCGTCCGATTCTCGGGCAGATGGTGCATGATCCCACATCGGGTTACGTTGGGGTCAACCGGGAGGCGCTGGCACTGTTCAGCCGCAGTTTTCCACTCGAGTATCCGGAAATCGAGGCGCTGGTGGTGCTGCAGCGCCGGGCGTTCCGGTTTCAGGAGGTAGCGTGCCGGATGCGGCCGCGGCAGAGCGGGCGGAGCACGATCACCGCGGCTAAGTCCTTATATTACATTGTCCACGTGCTGCTGGGCGTGTTTGTGAATATCCTGAAATTTGAGCGCCACCGCTGGCGCCGCTGACAATAAAAGCTTATGGACCGTCTTTCGAACGTTCTCTCTCTCTTCAGCCTCGGCCTCATCGTGGCGGTACTCAGTTCGCTGCGCCGCGCGCACATCCGCGTGGAATATTCGGTAAGCTGGCTCGCCGCCGGACTGGTGATGCTGATTCTGTCGCGCTCCCAGCCGCTGATGAGCTGGCTGGCAAGGATCATCGGCGTGGGGGATCCTCCGCTGGCGCTGATTGTCGCGGTGCTGGTGGTTTTCCTGCTGGTTTTCTACCGCTTCTCGGTCACCGTTTCGACGCTCAAGGACGCCAACATCGCGCTTGCGCAGCGCGTCGCCATTCTCGAATACTATCTTCGGTCGCAGCATGAAAGCCGCCAAGCATAAACCCGTGAAGGCGGTTGAAGCGCAAGCGCAGCCGGCATCGGGGTTGTGGGTGTGGCTATTGGGATGTTTCGCGCTACTGGCGGCGCTGGTAGCTTACTGGCCCGCGGTGAACGGCCCGTTCGTCTTCGACGACGAGTATCTTCCGTTCCGCGATCCGGGCTTTCTCGATACCGGCATCCGGAGTCTTTCGCCCACCGCGCGGCCATTGATGAATCTGAGCTTCTGGCTGAACCTGCGGTTCTTCGGTCCGGAGCCGTTTTCCTATCACGTGATCAACGTCCTGCTGCATTTCGTCAATGCCGGCCTGGTTTTTCTCGCCATACGGAAAATCCTCGAGATGGCGAAGGTGGAAGAGAACCGGCGGATGCTGCTGGCGGTGTTCGCAGCCGGGGTTTTCCTGCTGCATCCGGTTCAGACCGAATCCGTGGCGTATGTGGCGGGACGGAGCGAAAGTTTCAGCCTGCTGTTTTTCCTGTCAAGCTTCACGCTGTTTCTCTACAAGAGAGAAGGCGGCATCGGCTGGCTGCCGGCGTTGGGAGTGATTGCGCTCTTCGGCGCCGCTTTCCTGAGCAAGGAGCACACCGCGGTGCTTCCCGCTCTGCTCGTATGGACAGACTGGTGGTTTGCGGAGAAGCGGCCCGTGGAGACCGTGCGGGCGAATTGGAGGCTCTACGCGCCCATGGCTGCAGCCTCCGTGGCGGGGATATGGGTGGTGTGGCGCGTGCTAGTGGAGGCGAACACCGCCGGCTTCGGCATGAAGAACCTGACGTGGTACGAGTATTTTTACACGCAGTGGAGGGCCATCTGGATCTACCTGCGGCTGTTCGTTCTGCCGGTGAATCTCAATGCCGACTATGGCTTCCCGATTTCGCACTCGCCGCTGGACCATGGATCACTTGTGGGGCTGCTGGGCCTGGCGGTCCTGCTGGGCGGGGCGTTTTATTACCGCAAGCGCTTTCCGCTGGCATTTTACGGTTTGGTGGTTTTCTTTCTGCTGCTGGCTCCCACGTCGTCCATCGTTCCCATTAAGGACGCGGTGGCGGAACGGCGGCTTTATCTGCCTTTCCTTGGACTGCTGCTGGTGATTTGTGATTTTGCGCGCACTCTTACGATTTCGCGCGGGTCGCAAGTTGCGGCGGCAGGGGGCATTCTGTTTGTTCTGGGCGGGCTGACGTATGGGCGCGCAGAGGTGTGGAGCGACCCGGTACGGCTGTGGCAGGACACGATCGCACACTCTCCCGGGAACTCGAGGGCGCATTTCCATCTGGCGATGGTGTACTTCGAGCAGCAGCGTTACGAGGAGGCGTTGAAGAAGTTCGAGGATGCGGCGCAGACGGGGCAGACGGAGTACACCTATACGCTGCTGATCGATTGGGGGCTCACGCATGATGCATTGGGGCAGACGGCGAAGGCCCTGGAGAAATTCCGGGCGGCGGCGAAGATCGAGAACACGGCGCACGTGCACTCGCTCATCGGCATGTGTCTGGCAAAGCTCAAGGAGCCTGGCGCCGCGCTGGAGGAACTCAACCAGGCGATTGCGCTCGATCCCGGCTACGACAACGGCTATACGTATCGCGGCAATGTTTATCGCATGCTGAACGAGTTGCAGCGGGCCGAGGAGGACTACCGGAAGGCGCTCGCGATCAAACCCAACAACCAGGCGGCGCAGCAGAACCTGGACGCTGTCCTCCGGCAGAGGGGCTCCGGCCGCTAGATGGGGCTACGCATCGGCATCAACGCGCTATACCTGATCCCGGGCGGCGTGGGAGGGACGGAGATCTATCTAAGAAGCCTGATTCAGGCGCTGGCGAAAGCCGATGCGGAGAATGAGTACTTCGTATTCACGAATGCGGAAACGGAAGCGGGGCTGGTCCCCGCCCAGAGAAACTTCCACCATGAGCCGCAGCAGGTGCGGGCGGTTGTCCGCCCCGCGCGATTGATTTGGGAACAGGTGGTTCTTCCCGTGGCCGTGCGCCGGCTGCGGCTGGACGTGCTGTTCAATCCGGGATTCACCACTCCGCTGCTGGCGGGCTGTCCGGTGGTGACGGTGTTTCACGATCTGCAACACAAGCGGCATCCGGAGTATTTCCGCAGGATCGATCTGCCGTTCTGGCGGTTTTTTCTCTACTGGTCGGCGCGGCATTCGAGGCGGATCATCGCCGTTTCCGAAGCCACGCGAGCGGACCTGCTGCGCTTCTACAGACTGCCGGAGGAGAGGATCCGGGTGGTGCCGCATGGCGTGGACGAGGAGTTTTTCTCGGTGGGAGCGCGGCGGTGTGCGGAGGATTTGCGGAACTTCATTCTTTGCGTATCGACGCTCCACCCGCACAAGAACCTGGACCGGCTGGTGAGGGCGTTCCGGCGGTTCCATGAGGCGCGTCCCGAGTTCCGGCTGATCATCGCGGGCATGCACGGGTTCCAGACGACGCAGATAGAGCAGACGATCATCGACTGCGGAATGGGCACCCATGTGCACATCACGGGCTGGATTCCACGCGACGAGTTGCTGGCGCTCTATCACAAGGCATGGGCGTTCGTTTACCCTTCGACCTTCGAGGGTTTCGGGATGCCGGTGCTGGAGGCGCTGGCATCCGGCATTCCCGCGGCGGTCTCCGCGATTGAGCCCATGAAGGGCATTGCGGGCGCGGCGGCGCTTCCGTTCGACCCGTTGGATGAAGGCGCCTTGAGCGAGGCATTGCTGCGTCTTACAGAAGACGGGGAGTTGCGGACGCGCCTGGAGGAGGCGGGTCCGAAAAGAGCGGCGGAGTTCAGTTGGCGGACGAGCGCGGAACAGACGATCGCGACGCTTGCCGAAGCGGCGCGGAAGGACTGAGATCGGGAAACTGTCCGGTACAATAAGAGGGCATGTGGCTGGTTGCTCTTCTTTGTGTGCAGACGGCCGGAGCGGCAACCCTGGCGGACCTGCGGGCCGCGCGGGACCGCCAGGACCGTCCGGGGCTCGAGAAAATCATCACGGATTTTTCCGCGGCGGCGGAAAAGAATGCCAAGGACGCGCGGGCGCAGTACGAGGTGGCGGTGGCGAATTCCTATCTGGCGGAAATCTCGCTCGAGATGCGGCAGCGCAATGAAGCGAAGAGCGCGGCGGAGGCGGGGATACGGGCGGCGGAGAAGGCGGTGGCGCTCAAACCGGAGATGGCCGAATATCACCGCATCCTGGGGACTCTGTGCGGGCAGGTGATTCCGGCGAATGTGATGGCTGGACTGCGCTACGGCAGATGCGCGCTCGATAGCGTCAACAAGGCGGTGCAACTCGATCCGAAATCTTCCGACGCCTACCTGAGCCGCGGGGTCGGCTACTATTACCTGCCGCCGGCCTTCGGCGGCGGGGTGGACCTGGCGATCAAGGACATGGAAAAGGCGATTGAACTGAATCCGAAATCGGCCGATGCGTGGATGTGGCTGGGGGTGGCGCAGCGCAAGAAGAACCAGTTTGCCGAAGCGCGCAAGTCTCTGATGAAATCGCTGGAACTGAACGGAAATCGCGTCTGGGCGAAGCAACTGCTGGAGAAGACGCCAAAATAATGCGCGAGCACTTCCGGGCGGCGGTGGCCCTGCTGGCGCTTACGGCCATCGGATATTTTTATTTTCCCGGCCACACGTATCTGCAATCCGACACGCAGATTTACGTGCCGATTCTGGAGCGCTTGTGGGATCCTGGCGTCTTCTCGAAGGAGATCATCGCCCAGCAGCCGCATGTGACGTTCACCATCTACGATGAGGCATCCATCTGGCTGCGCCATCTCACGGGTTGGGGATTCGAGCAGGCGCTCGCCGCGCAGCAGATTGCATTCCGGTTCTGCGCGCTGTTTGGAATTTACCTGGTTGGCGTCGCGCTTGGCCTGGGAAGGGCAGGGGCGGTGCTGGTGGCGGCCTGTTTCGGATTGGGCGCGACCATCAACGGGCCGTCGGTGCTGACGTTTGAATATGAGCCGAACCCGCGCGGCAATGCCATCGGGCTGACGATGCTGGGGGTGGGTCTTCTTGCCGGAGGACGCACGGTAGCCGCGGGAGTCGCCGCCGGGGCGGCGTTTCTGTATCACCCGCCCGCGGTCTACCCATATTGGGCTGGTTACTTTCTGCTGGCGCTGATTCCCGGCAAGCCGGAGACGATGCGCCGGCATCTGAAGGGATTGCTTCCGATGGCCGCGGCGGTGGCGTTCCTGCTGGTTCTTTCGCGCTTTCAGGTGGGGGAACGCGAGCATCAGGAATTTTTCGCGGTGATCGACGCGGCACAGGAAGCGATGATGAGAGAACGCGCCAGCTACAACTGGATCTCGATGTGGCCCGCGGCGACGATTTGGAACTACGTAGTGTATTACGCGGTGATGGTGGCCGCGCTGTGGCGGTTGCGCGGCAGGGTCCCGGCAGACTTGCGATTTCTACTCGCCGCCATGGCGACTGTGGCCATGTGCAGCATGCCCGCATCGTACCTGTTTCTGGAACATTGGAAGTGGAGCCTGATGCCGCAATTCCAGCCGATGCGCGCGCTGCTGTATGTGGTAGCCTCGGCCGTCGTGCTTGCGGCCGCGGCGGGCGTGGCGGCCGCGCAGGGCCGGCGCACGATCGAGGCCTTCGGGTGGTTTGCGGCGGCATTGATTCCGCCCGCGTCCACGCGCACGGTGAACTACATTCTCGATTGGACGGCGCCGGCGTACCGGCGGGCGGCGCTGGCCGTGGTTGCCTGCGCGGGTTTGGCGGCGATTGTTCTTTGGCTCGGCTCGCGCTTCCGGCAATCGTGGCTCGCGTATGTGGCGGTGGCGATGGCTCTGCCGTTCGCCGTGCCCGCGCTTTCGGGAGTACGGAACTATCCGCACTTGCATCATGCGGAACTCGAGCAACTCGCTTCGTGGGCGCGCTCGCACACATCGCGGGAGGCGGTTTTTCTGTTCCCGGACGCGGGCAAATCGCTCGAGCCGGGCATCTTCCGCGCGGAGTCGCTGCGTACGGTTTACGTGGATTGGAAAGGCGGAGGGCAGATCAACTTTCTGCGCGATTTCCTCACTGTGTGGCGCCCGCGTTGGGAGGACGTGATGACGGGGAAGTTCACGCCCGAGGAACTGGGCCGCTATCGCGCGCTGGGAATCGACTACGTGGTCCTATCGCGAGGGAACGAGATCAAGGATCTTCCCACGGTTTTTGCCGACGGCGGGTATGCCGTTTACCGGGTCCGTTAGGCGGGGGGCGATCTAAGACTTTTCCCGCCCGATTTGAGAGTGTTACCCTAGGACTATGCGACTTTGGGTTCTCGTTCTTGCTGTATCTTGCTCTTTCCTCGCCTCAGCCGCCGACAAATCAGGCGCGATCAAAGCCCGTGTCAAACCTGGCCGGGCAGGCGTCTGGATTGATGGAAAGTATGTTGGTCCGGCCGTGCGCTTTTCTGTCCCGGAGAAGTATTCCGTGGATGCCGGTGACCATGAAGTGGTCCTGCGGGACCCGCGCTACGAGGATA